>JAYVGW010000351.1:0-6715 GCA_043771735.1 Methyloglobulus sp. | reverse complement strand
AACGTCAGCAAACTGCTTGCGGATAAAGCCATTGCCAGTTTCACGGTTCGCGAAGATAACCTGCAAAAAGCATTGGCAAAAAATCCGATTTTGGTGACTGCACTCAACCCCATTATCGGGTACGCCAAAGCCGCCGAAATCGCCAAAGCCGCTTACAAACAAGGTAGGCCGATTATTGACGTTGCCGCCGAGATGACGGATATTGATCGGACAGAACTGGAAAAACTGTTAGAGCCTGGGCATTTAACACAAGGTGGGATTGGGCAATGAAACTGTGCGAGTGGTTAGTTAGGACAAGGGAATAAGATCGAAACACCACCAAACCTCCGCTTCACCCTCGTTGATTCGGCAGGCTTATATATTGGTTTGGCAAGTTTATAGGCAAAAAAAAGCGCATTATCAGCCAGGAGAGGAAGATAACGCGCTAGTGCTTTAAAAAAGCAGTCTTTACCACGAGGAGCTAACGACACATTTTACTGTGTATGCAATAAGTAAAGCATTTATGATGCCAACTTTTTAAATTTATCAATAAAATATATTAAATTATTATAAATCATGTTGTTATATTTTATTACAGCTTTAGGTTGGGCATCGGCTATGCTGAATAAATGCACCAAAAATGATCAAGAAGTGACGATTTTTGTCGCAGCTTTAAAAAAGCGGGTTGTTTCGGTGCGTTGGCTTTTGACGAAGTTTATCGTGTAGGCAGCTAATAAAGCAGGAATTCACGCCTTTCTTCTGTCCATGCACGCTCATCCGCTAAGGTAATCCTATCCAAATCCCCAGCGAGGGCATTGTTGTCATCCACCCATTCGCGCAACAAGGGCGAGCCGTTAATCACGTCGATAGCCAAGCGGTCAAGCTCGTATTCGTAGGGAAAATTACGCCATAACGGGTAATCCGGCCGCTGTAGCCGTAGCGCTTTGAATGCCAGGGTTTGTAAGCGCCAAGGGCGGAAAGCGTTATGGTCGTAACCGGTATCTTCGACATGGATTTGTACGCCGGAACAAAGTTGTCCGGCATGTTTGTGGAAAGTCGGCTCAAACCAGCATTCACGTAAGCGGCAACCTTTAAGCCATTGTGGGGCGAAATCAAACATAGTTTTGATTAAGGCACGGGCATCAATATCGGGTGCGCCAAACAGTTCCAAGGGGCGGGTCGTACCTCGGCCTTCCGACAAGGTCGTACCTTCCAGCAGCACCGTTCCGGCGTAGCAACGGGTCATCCATAAGTTGGGGGCATTGGGGCTGGGGTTGATCCAAGTGCGTTCTCCTAGCGGCCAGCCGTAACCTGGCGCAGCATTGGGTTTCCAGCCCTGCATGGCAATCACCTGACAATCGACATCGAGCTTTAAAGTGCTGATAAACCAGTGCGCCAATTCTCCCATCGTCATGCCGTGGCGCATGGGCATTGCACCAGCGCCGACGAAGCTTTCCCAGCCTGGATGTAAGGTTAGACCTTCTACGGGACGGCCAGCGGGGTTGGGTCGGTCAAGTATCCATACGGCTTTCTTGTGTTTAACAGCCGCTTCTAACACATAACGCAAGGTGGTAATAAAGGTGTAGATGCGGCAACCAAGGTCTTGTAGATCCACTAGCAAGACATCGAAGGTAGCCATCATGGCATCAGTGGGGCGGCGGACTTCGCCGTATAGGCTGAATACCGGAATTCCAAGGATTGGGTCGATGAAATCGGGCGATTCCATCATATTATCCTGCTTATCGCCGCGCAGGCCATGTTGGGGGCCGAAAGCCGCGCTGAGTCTAATGTCTGGCAAGTCTGCTAATGCATCCAAAGAGTGCGTTAGATCGGCTGTAACAGAAGCGGGATGTGCCAATAGTGCAACCCGTTTTCCAGCCAAAGGCTTACGTAAATCAGGTTCTTCAAGTAGTCGATCAATGCCAAATTTCATGGTGTAAGCAGGGTCAAGCCAAGTTAAGAGAAAGGGTAAAACCATTACGGTGGTGAAAATCAGGCTTGCCGGACGGATGGAATAGCGCCCAGTAAGAAAGCTCACCGGCTTTTGTTTCCAGCACAGCGGTAAGCCCTAGTCGATAAGGTTGATTAAGCGGATTAGAGGGCAAATTTGTTTCGTTAATAACCGCAGTTAGCACCAAAGCGTGGTCAGTGCGGACGTAATGTATGGCGGGTGCTTGCTTGGCTTGCCATTTTTTTCTCGCCCGGTAATCATCAAAAGCATATGCAGCCCATTGATTCGATGGCGAAAAATTAAACTCATGATAGGGCGCTTCCTCGACGACGGCTATGAAGGCCTCAAAACAGGTATGTTGCCATAATTCATCCGCCACACTGGGCGGCTTCGGTTCAGGAATTAAGAGTTTATCAATGTCACCTTGCACTTCATACCGTAGCGTAAGATTGCCTTGATGATATTGGGCCTTAACGCCGATATACAACGCCTTAGTTGCGGCATTGGCAGTGTCAGGATGGTGGATTAGGCAGGATTTGGAGATCAAGTTATTATTTTTCTGTTGGGTGAGAATTTATTTCCGTCATTCCGGCACAAATTGCCGGAACGATATGGGTATCTAACTGGATTACTCAATCCCAAACATCACATCAACCGTGACTGTGACCTCTTGTTCACCCACTTGCACAGGTGTGGAAGCACTATCTGCCATAGCCGCTTTCATCATCCGCACTTCGCCGTAAGGCATGGGCGTAGCAGGAATATCGCTGCCTTCACTGATATGTAAAGGTGAACCCAAGTTCACACCTGCCAACTTAGCATATTGCTCGGCTTTGACTTTTGCATTAGCGTAGGCTTTATCACGCGCCTTAGCTAAGGCCGATTCGGGATTATCGACACCAAAATTAATGCCCTGAACGCGTGTCGAATTGCCGCCAGCCCGCACCGCACTGTCAATAATATCGCTGGCTTTGTTAATATCACGAATACAAACAGCGACTTGATTGGACAGTTGATAGCCGATAATCTTATTGGCGGTATCGGGCGAATAAGTGGGGTATAGCGAAACCGAACGGGTTTGTATGTCTTTATCCGCCACGCCCTCATTTTTCACGGCTTTGATAAGCGCATCCATAGAATTAGCCGCTTGGTTACGCGCGGTCTCGGCGGTTTTCGCCTGCACCTCCACCGATAAGGTCAAATCCGCCTTGTCCGGCGCAACAGAAACCTTACCCGTGCCACTGACATGAATGGAGCGGGGACGTTGGTTATCAAGGGTTTCGGCACTGGCAGTGGACATCAGTTGGGCACTCAATAAAACGAGAGTCAAAAAGATAAAAATTTGATGGAAGTGACAATTATACATAATTAACCTTCATAAGTTGTTTAACCATTTGGTTTTTAAAGCAATCTACCTGAGAAAGCCAATATTGAAGCCAAAGGTCATTTTACATCAATTTGGGCTGAACTGATTGAGTTGTAGTATCGCTATTTGCTAAAAGTGACTATCAAGTCGGATAGATTAAGCCATTCAGTTGGCGTACGGCCAGCCAGGGTTTTATCTGACAGTAAAGCACAGTTATTTTAGTTCTACAGAAAACCCACCGCTTAACCGTATAATAGGGGGCTATTTTACAGGCAGTAAGGTGACAATCATGCAAATTATCCAGGAAGCGCTGACGTTTGACGACGTTCTGTTAGTGCCCGCGCACTCGACTGTGTTACCGCACGAGGTAGATTTAAAAACCCAGTTGACCCGGACTATTGCACTCAATATACCCCTGGTTTCCGCCGCTATGGATACGGTTACCGAAGCCCGCCTGGCCATTGCGATGGCGCAAGTCGGCGGCATCGGTATCATCCATAAAAATATGACGGCAGAACAGCAAGCCAGGGAAGTCCAAATCGTCAAAAAATACGAAAGCGGCGTCATTAAGGACCCCATAACAGTCTCCCCAGACGTAAGTATCCGCGATGTCATCAACCTGACCCGCGCCAAAAATATTTCTGGCGTACCTGTTGTCGATGGCGATGAACTGGTCGGCATTGTGACCAGCCGTGACTTACGGTTTGAAACCCGTTTTGACGAGCCAGTCACCAAAGTCATGACCCCTAAGGAAAGGTTGGTGACGGTAAGGGAAAACGCCAGCCAGGAAGAAGCCATCGCCTTGTTGCATAAGCACCGGATTGAAAAAATCCTGGTGGTGAACGAGTCCTTTCATCTGCGCGGTTTAATTACCGTAAAAGACATTCAAAAAGCAAAAGATTACCCGCAAGCCTGCAAAGACGAGCAAGAGCGCTTGCGTGTGGGTGCGGCGGTAGGTACAGGCGTAGGCACGGAAGAACGGGTAGCTGAATTGGTTGCGGCAGGTGTGGATGTAATTACCGTTGATACCGCCCATGGGCATTCCCAAGGTGTGCTGGACAGGGTCTATTGGATCAAGAGTAACTATCCCAGCGTTCAGGTGATAGGTGGTAATATCTCTACGGCAGCGGCGGCGTTGGCTTTGCTTAAAGCGGGTGTAGATGGTGTAAAAGTCGGTATCGGCCCGGGTTCAATTTGCACGACGCGTATTGTCGCTGGCGTGGGCGTGCCACAAATTACCGCTGTCAGTAATGTTGCGGCGGCTTTGAAAGGTACAGGTGTACCTTTGATTGCCGACGGTGGCATCCGTTATTCGGGTGACGTTGCCAAAGCGTTGGCAGCGGGTGCCCATGGTGTCATGTTGGGTGGTCTTTTCGCCGGTACCGAAGAAGCACCAGGTGAGGTTGAGTTGTTTCAGGGGCGTTCCTATAAGTCTTACCGTGGCATGGGTTCATTGGGCGCGATGTCGCAGCAGCAAGGTTCTAGTGACCGCTATTTTCAAGAGGATGCCGAATCCGTTGAAAAGCTAGTGCCAGAAGGGATTGAAGGCCGCGTCCCCTACAAAGGCAGCTTGCTGGCGGTTGTCCATCAATTGCTGGGAGGCGTACGTGCCAGCATGGGTTATACCGGCGCACCGTCCATCAAAGCCTTGCATGAGAAAGCGCAGTTCGTACGGGTGACCAGTGCGGGCATCAGGGAAAGCCATGTGCATGATGTGACTATCACTAAGGAAGCGCCTAACTATCGGATAGATTAGGAACGCAAACACTGATTTTGAATATAGGGAGTCGAATATTACCCTTACCAGCAACCTGCAAAAAACACTAACGTGAATCAACCATCAACTAACATCCATAGCCACAAAATCCTAATCTTAGATTTCGGCTCTCAATACAGCCAGTTAATCGCCCGGCGAATACGTGAAATCGGCGTTTACTGCGAAATCTATTCCTGCGAATGCACGGATGAAGAGGTTAAACAATTTTTACCTAACGGTATTATCCTGTCTGGTGGACCTGAAACTGTGACAAGCACCGATACGCCCAGAGCGCCTGCTTGTGTGTTTGAACTGGGTGTTCCAGTTTTAGGTATTTGCTATGGTATGCAAACGATGGCGGAACAACTAGGTGGCAAGGTCGAAACTTCCAGTCATAAAGAATTCGGCTACGCACAAATCAGGGCGCGGGGACATTCCAAATTATTGTTAGGGATTGAAGATCATTTATCGCCCGAAGGTTTTGGCTTGCTAGATGTCTGGATGAGCCACGGCGACCGGGTCGTTGAGCTACCAAAAGGCTTCAAGCTGATTGCCAGCTCCGATGGCGCGCCGATTGCGGGTGTCGCCGATGAAGAACGCGGCTTCTACGCCCTGCAATTTCATCCCGAAGTTACCCACACCAAACAAGGTACGCGCATTCTGTCTCGGTTCGTCCTTGAAATCTGTGGTTGCGAAGCCTTATGGACAGCCAGCAGCATTATTGATGACAGTATCCAAGCTGTACGCGCCAAGGTGGGCAGCGACCACGTTATTCTGGGCTTGTCGGGCGGCGTTGATTCTTCGGTGGTTGCGGTCTTGCTGCACAAAGCCATAGCAGACCAGTTAACCTGTGTGTTCGTCGATACTGGCTTGCTGCGCCTGCATGAAGGCGATCAGGTCATGGCGACATTCGCCGAACACATGGGCGTGAAAGTCATCCGCGTCAATGCGGAACAACGCTATCTTGATGCCCTGAACGGCGTTGCCGACCCTGAACATAAGCGCAAAATCATCGGCAACCTGTTCGTTGAAATATTCGATGAAGAAGCTGGGAAAATAACTGATGCCCGTTGGCTTGCACAAGGTACCATTTACCCTGATGTGATTGAATCGGCAGGTTCCAAAAGCGGTAAGGCACATTTGATCAAGTCACACCACAATGTCGGCGGCCTGCCTGAGAACATGAAGTTAAAACTGGTCGAACCCTTGCGCGAGCTGTTCAAGGACGAAGTCAGAAAAATCGGCCTGGAGTTGGGCTTGCCTTCAGATATGGTGTTTCGTCACCCTTTCCCTGGGCCTGGCTTGGGCGTAAGAATTCTGGGCGAAGTCAAAAAAGCCTATGCCGATTTGCTGCGGCAGGCGGATGCCATTTTTATCGAAGAACTGTATCGCCATGACCTCTACAACAAAGTCAGTCAGGCGTTTGCCGTGTTTTTGCCGGTGAAGTCAGTAGGGGTTATGGGTGATGGTCGTCGATATGACTACGTTATTGCCCTACGTGCGGTGGAAACCATCGACTTCATGACCGCACGTTGGGCGCACCTGCCTTACGAATTTCTCGATCTGGTGTCCCGCCGCATCATCAACGAAGTCGCAGGCATTTCCCGCGTCACTTACGACATCTCCGGCAAACCCCCAGCCACGATTGAATGGGAATAACCGA
>JAYVGW010000350.1:0-3168 GCA_043771735.1 Methyloglobulus sp. | reverse complement strand
TTGGGCTGAAGGTTATTGTGTGGATACCGTAGGTTTAGATTCAGAAATGATACAAAAGTACGTAAAGTACCAAGAAGACAAGTAATTTTTTAAAATTAGGTTTTGAGTGTATGGAAAAAGCTCTCTGCCACCGCGTTATCCCAACAATCACCCTTTCGGCTCATGCTTTGTTCAATTTTATGCGTCTTAAGCAATGCACGATGGGCCTTTGAGGCGTATTGGCTGCCACGGTCGGTATGCCAGATCAAGCCATTAGGCGGCTTACGCTGCCAGATTGCCATTTGTAATGCGTCATTGACCAGCCCTGTTTTCATATTATCTGCCATTGACCAGCCAACAATTTTTCGTGAGTACAAATCAATCACGGTTGCCAAATAAAACCACCCTTCATTCGTCCAAATATAAGTGATGTCGCCGACCCAAACAGTATTGGGCTTATCGACTTTAAACTCTCGGTTCAGTACGTTGGGCGATATTTTCTCATTGTGTCTTGAGTCCGTAGTGGCCTTGAATTTTTTGCGTGTCTTGCACCATAAACCCAATTTTTCCATCAACTTGCCAATACGACGCCTGCTGACTTTTTCGCCCCAATCTTTCAAGTCATCCTGGATACGTTTCCTGCCGTAGGTATGACGGCCTTCATCAAATGATTTTTTAATCAACCCGCCCAAGCGGATATCTTCCTTGCCACGGGCAGATTGAGGGTTGTTTTTCCACGCGTAATAGCCGCTTCGCAGCACTCCCAACATTTCGCACATCGCATTGGCATTGAAGGTGTGCCGGTGATGCTGCGCTTTAACCCAGGCATACTTCATAGCGTTTGAGCAGCGAAGTATGCCGCCGCTTTTTTTAGGATTTCACGATGTGCCTCCGCCAATGCCAACTTCTTTTTCAGCCCAACTACTTCTCCGCGTAACCGAATTAGCTCGTCATCCACCTTGATGCTTTTACTGCCCTTTCCACCCATTGGCTTGAGTTGGCCAATCCATTTGTACAGAGTGCTTTCCCCAATACCCAGGCTTCTTGATGCTTCTGGAGCTGATTGCTTGCCTTCAGCCACTAATTTCACTGCGGCTGCCTTGAATTCTTCGGTATACGTTTTTCTGGCTTTGTTTGTCATCAGATTACACCTTTTTCTCTGTAGAATACTTCAAAAAATGTGTCCTGATTAGTGTATATCGATCAAACCCATACAAGATATTCTGAAGGCTTTAAAGAGCAAGCGCTGGCAAAAGTTTACGGCCGAAGAAATGACCAATCCATTCAGGCTGTCGCGGACGACTTGCACATCTGTTTACAAATCCTAAAGGCAGGGATGAAAAAAACCAAATTGGACAGTCGCTTGGCCTGCAACCGAAATCGAAACGGCCCCAGGATTGGCATCCTGAAGAACGGCTTGAGGCGTTACAGCTTACCTATGGATTGGTCGGCGAGGAATTAAATGCCTGGTGCCGAGGGCAAGGCGTGTTTGCCCATCAACTGGCGAAGTGGAAAGCCGATTTCTGCAGCGTGGGCGGCCCGTCCGAAAAGCGCGGGGAACGCGTGCCTTGCACACGCTCAAGGCGGAAATCCATAGCCTGGAGCGTGAACTGTTGCGCAAAGACAAAGCCTTGGCAGAGGCCGCCGCGCTGTTGGCCCTGCAAAAAAAGTTCCGGGCGCTCTTGGGGGGAGGGGCCGAATGACTGGCCACGAAGAGCGCAAGCAAGTCATTATTTTACTTAATGCATCGATAACAGCGGGGCCACGCCAAGCGCAAGCCTGTGAAGTGCTGGGTTTAAGCAAACGCACCTTGCAACGCTGGCAGGCGGGTGGTGTCGTTCATGCTGATCAACGTCCGTTACGTGATTACCAACCGCGGCACAAGCTAACCGAGAGGGAGCGCGCCGAGGTGTTGGCTGTCGCTAATTCCGCTGAATTCGGGCATCTGCCGCCGAGCCAGATCGTACCCCGGCTGGCCGACCAAGGAATCTATCTGGCGTCTGAATCGACTTTTTATCGCATACTGGCGGCAGAAAGCCAGTTGGGGCATCGCCGGAGCGAACGCCCGACCCAATCCCGCACCAAGCCTCGAGCAGTCTGCGCCACAGCGCCCAACCAGCTTTATAGCTGGGATATTACCTATTTGCCATCGGCTATCCGTGGACAATTTTTCTATCTTTATCTGTTTGTGGATATTTTCAGCCGAAAGATCGTCGGTTGGCAGGTCTATGAGGAGGAAAGCAGTGCCTTGGCGGGTGACGTATTACGTGACCTGTGCCAGCGTGAAGGCATCCAGCCAAAACAGCTAATACTGCATTCTGACAATGGTGGCCCCATGAAAGGCGCCACGATGTTGGCCACCTTGCAACAACTCGGCGTGATGCCCTCGTTAAGCCGGCCAGCGGTGAGCAACGACAATCCTTACTCCGAATCGCTCTTTAAGACCTTAAAATACCGCCCCAACTATCCACTAAAGCCATTTGCCCAGGTAACGGATGCGCGTGACTGGGTAACCGGTCTGGTGGAATGGTACAACCACGGACATCGCCACAGCGCTATCCGCTTTGTCACGCCAGGACAAAGGCATGAAGGCTTGGACGAAAACTTACTGGTTAAGCGGAAAGCTATCTATGAGACGGCTCGTACACGAAACCCACAACGATGGAGCGGAACCACCCGGAATTGGCAAAGAGTCCAAGCTGTCCACCTTAATCCTGATAAGGCTGAAACTAGCTATAACCCAATCACAAAGGAGATAATACAGAACAAAAAAGCAGCTTAAGATTTAACCGTCGAGGCGACAACTACTCTGAAAATTACCCAAATGAACCTATTCTTACAAATCTTTTCAATCCGAAATTATTTTTGAGGCAGGATTCTATTGATGCACGATGGTTTTTTGCTGCTTGTGTCTCTGTTGCGGTTGGTGTTAATTGTTTCAGGAAATCTCTGAAACCTTCGTCAATGGTTCGTGGCATGACTCTCTCCTATTTAATGCATTTCCTTAAAACCCAGGAATTTAGTGTTGACGGTTATTTGTTTACGTGAGACATTAACGTCTCATCTGTGAATCATTCTTGCTCAGAATGTTTTACTTGTCAACCATAATGTTTTACTTATAAAACGGAGCGTATGAATACCGTCAATATCGACGAGTTAGGTGAACGCATTAAGCATCTTCGCTTAGGA
>JAYVGW010000349.1:0-4512 GCA_043771735.1 Methyloglobulus sp. | reverse complement strand
TCCCAACCTTCTCGGCAACTGCTGAAGTACAGGACGTACTGAATGCAGCAAACGCAGGAGCAGTTTGTCGTCCTGCGTCGCCTAAAGCGCCTACTGTTGGTACCCTACTACCTACATCCATGTATGCATCCCTAAGGGAGAAGGGGTTTTTGAATTTTTAGAGATTCCCTTAAGTGCTTCGACTCGTTCAGCACGAACGCTTCAAACAGTAAAGGACCGAATCAATAGCCATCTTGCACAATCATTGTGGGTCGTAAGTAAGCACCCTATAAGTGACTGGAAAACCACATTGGAAATTTTGCTGTGGTGACCCGGGTTCGATTACCAGTTTACAGGAACACTCGCCCATGCTGATTAGCTTATTATTGCTAGTTTCCATAGACTTTAGAAATTGCGGCACGATTCTGGAACACCATGTTTTGGCTTGACTTTCTGAGAGGGAATCGTCAAACACCCTCTCTTTTACGATTCTACTGCCCGTTTTTTGCGTTGCCTCTTTTTCGTCGTTTGTGGTTGTGCTTTCGCTTGCTTTTTCTTTTGCTTCTATCGCGTTTTTCTCCTCCGCTTGCCTTTTTGCAAGGGCAAGGGCTTTTCTTTTCTCTTCTTCTAGCCTTTTCCTTTTCTTGGCAGCAGCTTTAGCTTTCGCCGCATCGGCTGCGGAAGTGGTTTTTTGCGTAGCCACGGCAGCAGGTGCGCTTTCAGCGTTGGGGCCTTCGGCAGGCTTCTCGTCTTTTTTATCGAGTGGTGTCGGTTTGGCTTCAATTGTCTCCGCTTCACCCCCCATCCAGACACCATGTAGTTCTGTTTTAGGGCCTGTCAGTTTAGAGGGTATATCAAAAGAGTCTGCCCGAAGCTTTTCCACTGCCGCCCTATCCAAATGGGCTTTACCTTTGTCCCCAGGGTATACGAAAACCTGATAGTCGCTGACAGTCTCGAAGCCAAGCTCTTTGACATGCGGTTCTACAAATTCTAATGCGCGAACTTGGATTTCAGAAAGCGACTTCTTGTAATTGCTGTCCGTAAATAGTATTCCGCTATCTTGCTCGACAACAGCGTCCACAGGTATGGCGACCACATCAAGGTACACATCCCTCATATAGGTGTACTCATGTTTCATGCCAGTGCCTTCGATAAAAACCTTGGCATAAGCGTAACGTCCCTCGGTAGGCCCAGGCTCTGCATACGCCGCCAGAGGGAATGCCACGGCCACCAACATGCACAAGCCAAGCCAAACATTTATTTTTCGAATCAATTGCGAAATCGTGAACTTCGCTTCCAGTAACTTTCCCATACTGCTATTGTATCCAATGAGGATGTTGATGAAAATTCTCACAAACGGGCGGCTAATTGGGCTAATGAACAGTGTTTATCTCCCATTCCAAAGCCTGTGAAGGAAACAAACTCGCTAGTCCGAGCCACCACGATGATTAATTATGGGGATTATAGCGTTGGCAGGGTAATCTGTGTCAAACGAAGTTGTTTTTTGCTTGAATTTGAAGATCCAACTTATGGTAACCTCTAAAAATTCAAAAACTCCTTCTCCCTTAGGGATGCCTACATGGATGTAGGTAGTAGGGCACCAACAGTAGGCGCTTTAGGCGACGCAGGACGACAAACTGCTCCTGCGTTTGCTGCATTCAGTACGTCCTGTACTTCAGCGGTTGCCGAGAAGGTTGGGATGAGGGCTTTAAAATCAAGTGGTTATTTCCCTCATCCTAGCCCTCTCCCAGAGGGAGAGGGGATTATTAGAGGTTTCCTTATATGGCTTTTTTTATCCAACGCAGTTGCCCAAAAGTTTTTTATACCTTGGTCTGAAAGCTTTTAATCAGGAATGTCCGTTAGCTGTGTAAGTAAAAGCTCTAATTCTTGTTCAAGTGGGTTATGGGGCATATTCAACCCAGCACGATGATACCAATAACGGGCATTGGCCAAATCCCCTTCGATACGGTGCAAGTAGCCGTGAATCTGGCAAGATAATGGGTCGGAATAATCCTGCACCAAACGATGCGCGGCATCCCACTCGTTGTTTTGGATGAGCTGTAAGGCTTGCTGATGAATAGTCTTCATGGTGTTGCAAGGCATAAAAAAACCTCGAAAGCCAAAGGCTTACGAGGTTTAATGGTTTTTTGCCTCTTTATTATTACAAACTGTAGTACATATCGTATTCGACCGGGTGCGTGCTCATGCGGATACGGGTGACTTCGGCCATTTTGAGGTCGATGTAGCCGTCAATCGCATCATTGGTGAAGACACCGCCACGGGTCAGGAAGTCGCGGTCTTTGTCCAGCGCATCCAAGGCTTGGTCGAAGGCGTGGCAGACTTGTGGGATTGCTTTTTCTTCCTCAGGCGGCAAGTCATACAAGTCCTTGTCCATGGCTTCGCCTGGATGGATTTTATTTTGGATGCCATCTAAACCTGCCATCATCATGGCTGCAAATGCCAGATAAGGGTTCGCAGTTGAATCTGGAAAACGTACTTCAATACGACGACCTTTTGGGTTGTTAACGAAAGGGATGCGGATAGAAGCGGAACGGTTACGGGCCGAATAAGCCAGCATTACCGGCGCTTCAAAACCTGGTACCAGACGTTTGTAACTGTTGGTAGACGCGTTGGTGAAAGCATTAAGTGCTTTGGCGTGCTTAATGATGCCGCCGATATAAAACAAGGCAAGTTCAGACAAACCACCGTACAGGTCTCCGGTGAATAAGTTCTTGCCATCTTTAGTAAGTGATTGGTGTACGTGCATGCCGCTGCCGTTATCGCCAACCAGGGGTTTTGGCATGAAGGTTGCGGTCTTGCCATAAGCGTGGGCAATGTTGGCTACGACGTATTTAAGCGCCAGCACTTCATCGGCTTTTTTGACCAAGGTGTTGAATCTGACACCGATTTCGCATTGTCCGGCAGTCGCCACTTCATGGTGATGCACTTCAGTGACCTGGCCCATTTCTTCCAGGGTTGAACACATGGCAGAACGCATGTCTTGCAATGAGTCAACTGGTGGCACGGGGAAATAGCCGCCTTTGATGCCAGGGCGGTGGCCGATGTTGCCGTCAGGATAGACTTTTTCTGAGTTCCAACCCGCTTCTTCGGAATCCACTTTGTAGAATGAGCCGCTCATGTCAGTCCCCCAGCGCACATCGTCGAATATAAAGAATTCGTTTTCAGGGCCGAAGAATGCGGTATCAGCGATGCCGGTTGATTTTAAATAAGCTTCTGCACGTTTTGCGATAGAGCGGGGGTCACGCTCATAGCCTTGCATGTTTTTGGGTTCGATAATATCGCAACGCAAGATTAAAGTTTTGTCGTCATAGAAAGGGTCTAGCACGGCAGTCGATGCTTCTGGCATCAGGATCATGTCAGATTCATTGATGTGCTTCCAACCCGCGATGGAAGAACCGTCGAACATCTTGCCTTCTTCAAAGGTATCTTCATCAATGCTATGGGCTGGGAACGTGACATGCTGCTCCTTGCCACGGGTATCGCAAAAGCGAAAATCGACGTATTTTACGTCATTTTCTTTAATCATTTTCATTACGTTTGCTGCTGACATTTCTATTGTCTCCTGAGATATTGAATAGGTGCTGTGAATTATTCGGCGATAACCATACCATTTTTTTTAATGGCATAGCCACTAAAAAAAACAAGCCCCGAATAATGAGGCCTTCGGTTTCCAAAAAGCCGCCTAAAAGCCCCAAAAAAGTGCGTAATTTGTTAAAAACGCACAACTATAGCGCATGATTTTTAAGGGAAATTTGTTTTTTGTTGCGCAAACCCAATAAAAATCGCTTTTTTACAACTGGCATATTATGTGCTATGCTTTTTGCGACAGACTTTGGTAAATGAATAATTTTTTTAGAGCATGTAATGAGGAGCAACGATGAATAAAAAACTTAACAACAACCAGCCCCGTTTCAATCCGCTGGTTTTAGCCATAGCCGCTTTGTGTGCAGTTGGCGCAAATAATGCGTTCGCCGAAGCCAAGACGTTGACCGAAGCCAACACTTTGCTTGAAGCGATGGGCGACCCGAACGAAACCGATTTCATGAAAAACGCCGGGCTTAAAGTCGGCGGTTGGCTTAATGCGGGCGTGACTTACAATGCAAACAGCCCCAGCAATAACTTCAATGGCCCGGTCACTTTTGGCGACCGTTCCGCCGAACCACAAATAAACCAGTTGAACTTGTACCTCCAGCGTGCCGTGGCCACCGAAGGCGACGACTGGGACATTGGCGGACGTTTTGACCTTATGTTCGGCACCGATTCCATTTTTACGCAAGCCTATGGCGTTCCGGCTTTCGATGTCAATACTGGTCGGCCTTTGAACAGGGGCACTTGGGACCTTAATTTCCTAGGTAGGAATGACAACCGCTTTTATGACTTTGCCCTGCCCCAGGCTTACGCAGAGTTTTACGTCCCCGTCGGCAATGGCTTGAACGTCAAGGCCGGTCATTTTTATACGCCGATTGGCTATGAAACCGTACCTGCCCCGGACAACTTTTTCTACACCCATGC
>JAYVGW010000348.1:0-5071 GCA_043771735.1 Methyloglobulus sp. | reverse complement strand
ACGCCATCGTTCCCTGCGTAGCTGAATGTAGTAATAGCACATAACAATCCTGTAATGATGATCGAAGTTTTTGTTCTCATAATTTTATCTCCGGGTAGTAAAAAATTAGCACCTATAGTTTTGAATCAAAACTATAGGTGTATTTTTAATACTTTCTTTTGTGCTTGTCAATATAGTTTTTATTCGATACTAATATAGGTGCGACGGTAAAGCCCTTCCTTTAAGGGGTTAATTAACCAAAAAAAACGGTTTGTCCTGCGACCTCTCCTAAAGCCTTGGTATTAGTGGCTTGCAGGCGAAATATCGATTTCAAAACTGGCGATTAAATTTTTGATAAGCTCTTGAATATTAAACACATCCCCTCGGTTATAAAATTCATACTTGCCGATGAAGTTAATATGCTGCCAGGCGACCGGCGAAAAGCGCAAGATTTCTTTGGCCATTTCAGGGTCAACGGATTGATAATGCAGATAAAGCTCAGACAATAGCGTGGCATTGTAAAAAATCACCGCATTGGCAATGAGCCGGATGGAGCCGGCATTGATGTCGAGTTCGATTTCGGTTTTGCCACTCAGCATCCTGCCGCCGCTGACTTTGGCAATGGTGGAGCTTAAGATGTAGGTTGGGTTAGGCGCACAAAACAAACCACGCCAAAATAATAGCCGATTTGTCCGTGCGCCGTAACCCAACGATGGGCGTTTGGGATGTCCCCGATGTTGGGTTACGGCTCGCCCAACGGCATGTGACAGATAAACCCCGGCGATTTTGCGAGCCTAACCCAACCTACAATTAACCCATCTTACGAGTTGAAAAAGAAGTTGGCAGCCCGAGTGATGCTATTGTTAGGCAGTTACGGTGGGCAACGCTTCACTTTTGCCCACCTTGGCTGATCCTATTTTTCCGCCTTGCGCGAGCCCGATGCCGCGCAGCGTCTCAGCAAGGATTTGCCGTCGGACAGAGGGTAAACGCCAGCGCGGTATCCGCTTTGTTGTCGATCCCAAAATTAACCAGTGAAAGCTGGTTTCCTGTCTGCACCGCTCCAATGATGTCTCCAGCTTGCCAGCCTCGCACGCCATTTGAACTGGCAGTAGTAGTTCCGGCGGTGCCCATCACCCCCCAGTTGTAAGCAGTGGAGGTGATGCCAGCCGCATTAAGTTTCGCTTGATTAGGATGGCCCGTGATCGGCCCCGAAGTCCAACTGGCATTGAATGTATCGCAATTGGAGTCGTTTATTCGCTGGATAGAGCCGGAGATCCGCCCGCCGCTCCCTACGCCTGGGCTACCCACTTTGAAATTGTTGTTAAGCCCACATCCAGGAGCGAGACTATAGCCGTTGTAAGTCCCCTGCTTGAACGCCCCGACATTTATGGTTGGGGAGGGGGTGATCTGGACCAAGGCGGAAGGCAGGGTGACATTGCCAGCGGAATCCACGTTGAAAAACAGGGAGATATCCTTGTAGATGATCGTCCCAGCCGCATTCCGTACCGGGACGCGGGTCAGCGTTACGGCATCCGCCGCGCCGTTGATGGTGGCCTGTTGCATGAATATAGCGGGAACTGCCGGGAGGGCCGCAGGGGCATAGCCTGAAACCAGACCGATTACCACGGCTGTGGTAAGGTGGCCAAACTTACCCCAAGAACAATATTTTCGATAGATCGCTTTCGTTTTCATAATGCGTTCCTTTCTCTGTGGCGGCAAAAAAAGGCGTTACCGCTCCGCCTGACTAAATATCAGACATCCCTAATAGCCGTAGAACTGTAGCATCATAACTAATTGGCTATGCCGTCGTTAATGACGGGACCCTTATGTAGCGCGTCCTTGAGAAAATCCCCAAACTTACATTAATTTGAATATTTTCAATAAGTACCTTACATTGCCTCTTTATTAATTTTTGGCAACGGCCCATTAGAAAGAAAATAACCGGATAAGTCAATACGTATAAATACCTATATCAACTAGCCCGATATGCCAGATAGTCTTTGCGCCAACTACTGCTTCTACCATTCGACCACTTTGCTTGTAAAAATAAAGTGCAATAGATGGGCCGAGGTACGAGGTGCATCAATCGAGAATTAGATTAATGCGCTTCACTTCGTTCTGCACATCTTGTTTTTTGCACAAATAAACATAAACGTTACTTTTCCTCAATCACCTGAAAAAAAGTCTCATTTTCCTTAATCATCCCCAGTTCATCCCGCGCCCTTTCTTCTATGGCTTCCTGGCCTTTGCGTAAGTCCAGGACTTCGGCATAAAGCGCATCGTTACGCTCTTTCTTTTCTTTGGTTTTTTCTTTCAGGACATCAAGGCGGGCTTGGTATTCCTTTATTTGGGCAATACTACCATCACCGACCCACAAACGGTATTGCAGGTGGATTATCAGTAAGATAATGATGGCGATTAGGATTTTTATAAATTTATCCTCATTTGAAATAACAATAATATAAGGCTTTATTATGTTCTTCGACAAGCTCAGGACGAACGGTAATCCACCCTTGCCCTTCCGCCGCGCCGAGTACCGGAAATTTTTTCGAGAATAGCCCGAAGGGATGCGACATGGATGCCGCATGTTGTCGGAGGGATAGGAAATCCCTTCCGGCAACCCTCGATAAAATTGAGGAACGCAAGGAAAAAACGGCAGAGGGTCGCCTTTTCTTTGGATACTTTCTTTTGGCGAAGCAAAAGAAAGTATCTCGCCTTCGGGTGCGAGAACCCGATTCAATAAAAACTATATTTAGGTCGTTCATGGTTCGACAGGCTCACCACGAACGGCTTATTGTTTAAATCTTACAACATTTTAAACGCGCTACGCCCTGCATATTTCGCCGCACTACCCAACTCTTCTTCAATTTTCATCAAACGGTTGTATTTGGCCACACGGTCTGAACGGCTGAGTGAACCGGTCTTGATTTGTCCAGTGCCGGTTGCAACCGCCAAATCGGCAATGGTGGTATCTTCGGTTTCGCCGGAGCGGTGCGACATGACGGCGGTATAGCCAGCTTTGTGAGCCATATCAACAGCGGCGAAAGTTTCTGTTAAGGTACCGATTTGGTTGACTTTAATCAGGATGGAGTTGGCGATATTTCTTTCAATGCCTTTTTTCAAAATTGCTGGATTGGTCACGAATAAATCATCGCCGACCAATTGGATGCGGTTACCGAGTTTTTCGGTCATTAATTTCCAACCATCCCAATCGTTTTCGTCGAAGCCGTCTTCGATGCTGATAATCGGATACTTATTGACCCAATCCACAAAGAAATCCGCCATTTGCGCTGATGAGTAGGTTTTGCTTTCTGAGGCTAAATCATAAATACCATCGTGATAATATTCAGAAGCGGCAGCATCTAAGCCTAAGTAAATGTCTTTGCCAGGTTTATAACCGGCTTGCTCGATAGCTTGCAGAATAACGCTGATGGCTTCTTCATTAGATGATAGGTTGGGCGCAAAGCCACCTTCATCACCAACTGTCGTTGCCAAGCCTTTGGATTTCAGAACTTTCGCCAAGTTATGGAACACTTCAGCACCGTAACGGATAGCTTCGCGGAAGTTAGGTGCGCCAACAGGTAAGATCATGAATTCTTGCAGGTCAACGCTGTTATCCGCGTGTGAGCCACCGTTGATAATGTTCATCATCGGCACTGGCAAAATAAATTCGCCAGATTTGTTGAAATGTTTATATAACGGTTGTCCAGCTTCTTTGGCAGAAGCATGGGCTGCTGCCATCGAGACAGCCAGCATGGCGTTCGCACCCAAACGGGCTTTGGTTTCCGTGCCATCGAGCGTGATCATTTTATTGTCAATACCGGCTTGATCAGCGGCATCCATTCCGATGATAGCTGAACGGATTTCGGTCTTGACGTTATTGACGGCATTCAACACACCTTTGCCCAGGTAACGGGCTTTGTCGCCGTCACGCAATTCAATGGCTTCGCGCTCACCGGTTGATGCTCCGGATGGCACCATAGCACTGCCGACTACGCCGGATGCCAACACCACATCGGCTTCCAAGGTCGGGTTGCCGCGTGAATCTAAAATTTCTCTTGCACGTATTTCTTTAATAACTGCCATTCTATTTCCTATAAGGTTGTTTCTATTAAGGGGGTTGATTTAACCGCCCTGTCGATGGTTAATAAAACTTCTAATAATTCTTGCATTCGGTGTAACGGCCAGGAATTAGGGCCGTCGCTTTTCGCTTCGGCGGGATTGGGATGGGTTTCCATAAAAATTCCGGAAATGCCAACCGCCATCGCCGCCCGTGCCAATACCGGGACGAATTCCCGTTGTCCCCCTGAATGTGTACCTTGCCCACCGGGTAATTGCACCGAATGGGTGGCATCGAAAATTACTGGACAGCCAGTATCGCGCATGACAGCCAGTGACCGCATGTCGGAAACAAGGTTGTTATAGCCGAACGATACCCCACGCTCGCAGACCATGATCTGCCCGTTCCCAGTCGCCTTGGCTTTTTTGGCGACATGCACCATATCCCAAGGTGCTAAAAATTGGCCTTTTTTGATGTTGACCGCAATGCCCTGTGAAGCAACAGCTTGGATAAAATTGGTCTGCCTGCATAAAAATGCGGGCGTTTGCATGACATCAACGACAGATGCCACTTCTGCAAGCGGCGTGTCTTCATGCACATCCGTCAACACCGGAACGCCAATTTGTTGTTTGACTTTTGCCAATATGTTTAAACCCGTTTCCAATCCCAATCCCCTAAAGGTTTCGTGGGATGAACGGTTGGCCTTATCGAACGAGGACTTATAAATAAAGGGGATATTTAATGCCGACGTTAATTCTTTCAAATATCCCGCCGTATCTATCGCCAATTGCTCGCTTTCTATCACGCAAGGGCCTGCGATCAAAAAAAACGGCTGGTCTAAGCCTACTTCAAAGCCGCATAGCTTCATTGCTCTGTTTCCTTTTTATGTTGTGCCGCCGCCGTTACAAAACCGGAAAACAGCGGATGGCCTCGCCTGGGTGTCGAGGTGAATTCAGGGTGAAATTGGCAGGCCAAAAACCAAGGATGGCTGGGGATTTCGATCACTTCCACTAAACGACCATCAATGGATTT
>JAYVGW010000347.1:0-3058 GCA_043771735.1 Methyloglobulus sp. | reverse complement strand
TGTTGTATGAAACGCATAGTTTTCTCCTTTAGCGTGTGGTGTGTAACTGTTCTTGTGCCATTATTGAAAGGTATGGGTTTAATGTTCGTAGTCATGATTATTCTCCTGATTAAGGTTTAGAGTTGGTGTTATTTTGCTTATGTAACGCCAACTGCCCGGACTGAATATCATCAGTGATCAGATATTACAACCCGTAGTGGTATGATAACAAGAACCACATTACAGAATTATTATGGATCCAATTTTTGAGTTGTCCTTAATCATGCCGACCCGTGATTCGCGTAATCTGCTCCGTGCTCTGCACCATCAGTTACGTGCGGCGATTGTAAATGGAAGGTTGCAGCCCGGTTTACGATTGCCGGCAACACGCAAGCTCGCCACCTTGGCGGGCGTGTCACGCAACACTGCCGTGGCAGCCTATGAATTGTTACAAAGCCAAGGCTATATCAGTATTCGACCTGGTTCAGGGGCATTCGTAACCGATCAAGCTTCTCATCCGATGTGCCGCAGCCCCTCAATAAATGAGACCAATGCGGATTCCCGTATCAGTTCTTTTTGGCGTAATCCGCCGTCGCTACCGGCACCTTTTTCGCCTTCCTATCGTTTCGATTTTAGAGTTGGCCTTTCCGATCAATCGTTCTTTCCCTTTCAAGTATGGCAATGCTTATTGTTGCGTTCGCAACGTACATTATCAAAGTCTCCTACTTTTTATGCCGACCCGCAAGGCCAATCAACTTTACGGGAAATGATCGCCACGCATGTCTCAACTATACGCGCTGTTGCTGTGCTGGCGGATGACATCGTAGTCACGGCAGGAGCTCAGCAGGCGTTGGATCTACTGGCTCGGATTTTGGTTACGGCTGGACACACCACTGTTGCTTTCGAAGACCCCGGGTATAGGCCCGCACGCATTGCTTTCGCAGCCGCAGGAGCCAAAGTAGTTACCGTTCCAGTCGATAAAAACGGCATCATCGTTGAGAAAATTCCACCCGATACACACATTATTTATGTAACGCCAACGCACCAATTTCCACTGGGTTATACGATGTCCATTGCGCGGCGCATAGCGCTACTCAACTTCGCACAGTCACACGGCGCTGTCATCATAGAAGATGATTATGATAGCGAATTCCGCTATAAAGGCACGCCTCTCGATGCACTGCAAAACCTCGACCATAACGGGTCAGTGTTCTACATTGGCACTTTTTCAAAAAGCTTATTCCCCTCGCTTCGGCTTGGATTTGTGTTGACCCCACCCTGGGCTCGGCACGCCCTTGTTGCAGCCAAGCGCTTTAGTGATTGGCATAGCCCCATTCTCGAACAGGAAACGTTAGCCGCTTTTATTGCTGAAGGACATTTAGCTCGCCACATCCGCAAGATGCGCAAGGTCTATGAAGAGCGGCGTACCGTCCTGACAAATGCCATTAAACGCCATTGTGGTGATTTTTTGGAGCCGATTCCAGCCGTTTGCGGCTTGCATCTTACGGCATTGATTAGGGGTAATGTTCAAGCAACCTCTATTGCTATAAAAGCAAACGAAGCTGGTATAGGACTTTATACTTTAGATCGATACCCAATTGCAGGCAATGGTGAGAATGGCTTTGCGTTTGGATTAGGTATGATTAAATCTGAACAGATTGACGAAGCAATCAAATGTCTAGCTGAGCTGGGGGACAGTGCAAATCCAGTAAACCAGTTTTAAAATTTACTTAATTTAATACCACCCAATCATATTTTGGATTACACAAACTCAATTAGCCCTTGAATTTGACGGTAGCCAACTACCATATTACTGTCATCAAAAGCGGCAATCTGCGCGATCATGATTAGGCGCGTTCCCAATTCGTCAGGCAGCAATTCCACCGCATTTATACATCGCGCGGTCAAGATTGCGGATTTTAACAAGTGCTGAAAGTCTTAAAATTCAAGGGATCCTTAGATTTCTATTTTCCGCATCAGTGACCGCGTGAAGTATAGCGCAGCCGAAAGGAGTGTATTCTGCTGAGACATATTCCCTGTGAATACGATGCGTCGATTCGGCACAATATCTTCATAACGTATATCGCCTAAATAGCACATATCACTCGGAGAGCCACAACGAAACACATCACGCCCACCAACCGAAAAATCGGCATGGGAATATTCGAGTTTGTCACCTTGTGGCACTTCAAATGGCGAAATTATTTCATGCACGTTCCTAAGTTAGTGTTGTTTAGCAGCCTCATAAAAAAGACGAACCAATGGCGCATAGCGGCCATGTTTCATTGCATGTTGCATCGCAGCGTAATACATCGCCCTATTCTCACCATCAAATACAGGCGGCATTAGCCGGGCATTCAGGCACTGCGCCATCACCAAAGCGCGTCCCACACGGCCATTACCATCACCAAATGGATGAATTAATATAAAATAAGCATGGGCTTTGGCAATCGCTTCCAGCGTAGCAGACTTAGCCTCTTTATAAACCCATCGGTGCATTTCTTCGTCAATATCTTCCGGTTCAGTTGTATGCACGCCTTCTAACTGCCCCATCACACGAATTTTGGTGGAAAAAAAACCGGCATTATCATAAACACCCCGCATAAAATCGGCATGCAAGGCCTTAATGTTATCTACAGTGATCGGCATCGGCTCACTGTGCTCCACAATCCTCTGCCAAAGTTGCTTATGCGTAATAAACGTATTAAAGCCTTCATGAAAAGTCTGCCTGTCCATATTCTTGGGCAGCTTCTTGCCATCAATAATATTATCGAAATCCGCTTTCGCCATATCGGTTTCTATTTCAATCGTGCCATAACTCAAACGACGTAAAAAAGGCAGAAACAGCGCCTCATTGTGAGGCATATCATCCGGTAACAAAACCGCTGCAAAACTTTGCCTGGGAACATCCCACTCAGGAATCAAAAAATGCTGGCAAAACAAAACATCAATATCCAGACGATATTTGGCAGAGATCGACTCAGGCTTCTGCCGCCAGTTGAGAAGTGTTCTCCTTGAAACACCAATCGCTTCCGACAGCTTTGTCGAATAATCAAACGCTGTTTGAAGCTGATCAAGT
>JAYVGW010000346.1:0-3622 GCA_043771735.1 Methyloglobulus sp. | reverse complement strand
CAATCTAACCTTATTCGTTAGGCAGAGTTTCTTTTGCATTTGTGATAAACAAACTCAGGATCAAGATCGGCACCCGATTCCCATTCAATGGTGTCAAAGGCAACTGTAACTTTTTCAAATGATTTGCAATCTTTAATTCGATTAAAAATTCCAAAATCAAGATATGGCTTCATATCTAATACGCCACTTTCACCGTTGCTAAAGGTGAGATCAAGCATGAAATCATCTCGGGGAACAACATCTGTTACTGATGGATACATTTTATTTTCTCCTATTGTAATGGTTGAATTTTGAATGGTTCTTCACCATTCATAACCAAATTCCAGTCATTCATAAGTTCTTCTTGATGTAATTCAGCCCACGCTAAGACAAGTTTTATTTGCTTCCTCGGCAAATTTCCTTCAATCACCTCGCAAGTGCGTATATCTACCGTAGCTGTATATTCAGCATAGTAGACATGAAAGTGCGGCGGCGGATGTTCACCAGGCGCAAAGTACATGCGGATGATAATTCCATAAAACGTCGATATTGTTGGCAAGACAATCTCCTATTTAACATCTTTCATCCGGCGGAACCTCTGGAGCGTTCCGCCTTACGCGGGTTTCGGTTGAGCGCAAGGTTAAGCATGGATAAACTCCATATACGGTTTCCAGAGTAACATTTGTTTATGAATCCGTAAATGCACCTTGCTTGCGTAGCTCATCATATGAGTAATCCGCAATGTCGTTTAACATATTATTACTGCCTATCCATGAAAACGGCAAAGCTGGAAGCAAGAGTATTTGCATCCAAGTAGTAACCGCATTTTTTGCTTTTACGGTGTAGTGTTTCTGAGTGTGGTTATTGATAAATTCTACATTAAGATCATAGGTCAAGGTTGATGATGACGGTAGAAGCATCAGCGTTAATCCACTCAATACTGCGCCAGCTATTGAACCATCTTCATTACGCACACCAGACAATATAATCGTATAGTCAGGCTCCTTTTTTAACTCGCCAGCAGAACCGTAGTCAGCAATTATGTCTTTGTTTTTCCAACGTATCATCATCGACTTTGCAACGGCATTAAGTACCGTCGTGCCAGAAAGAACACCCCTGTTCTGTCCTTCACCATTCAATTTCTGAATTAACTCACCTGTTTTGACTTCAACGGTCATTGCCTGTTTCTGCGGAGGAGATATGCTAACTTTCCTCAACATTTCTTCGTTGACTGTCACACATCCACTAAGAGCAATGAGCAAAAGCACAGGGATTAAATATTTCATAATTATTTTTCTCTTTAAAGTGGTGGTTGGAAAAGCCTAACGTAAAGCTAACCGGGCACGGAAAGCTGAAAAAATATAACCGCATTATAACCGCGCTCCGGTTGAGCGCCATGTTGGACGAAGCCGCTATCGCGGAGAACATCCTGCCGAACAGCCACCTGATAAAACAATTAAAATTTAACCTCAAGCCCTCGATCAGAGGGATCGTTTAGCATCAAATAATGAGGTTACCCAACAATGACATCGTCCGAAACAGATTTCAAGCAAAACTATCAAACGCACCTTAAACACCTTAAACTCAAAGGGCTCCAGCCCAAAACGATAGAGGCCTATTCCCGTGCCATGCGGCGCATCGGCGTTTATTTCGACTATCAAATTAACGATCTATCCGAACCCCAGTTGACCGATTATTTCAGCGATTTGCTGGAATCCCATTCATGGAGCAGCGTCAAACTCGATCTGTACGGCCTTAAATTCTTCTATACCTACGTTTTGAATAAACCCTGGACGGAACTTAAGTTGATCAAGCCGCCCAGGACACAGCGCTTGCCGGATATTGTCACCGTTGAGGAAGCCGGAAGGCTATTCACGATGACCCATACCCTCAGCTATCGGGTGTTCTTTTTTACGCTTTATAGTTTGGGACTGCGCCTCGGCGAAGGCTTACGCCTGACAGTAGCCGATATTGATGCCACGCGGCAGCGGGTGCATATTCGCGATGCCAAGGGCAACAAAGATCGTTTGGTGCCGTTGCCGACAGCGACTTTGGATTGCCTGCGCCGCTTCTGGCAGGTGCACCGCAATCCGGTGCTGCTGTTCCCCAATCGCCACGGCGGCCTCAAGTCGGCGCATTTGTCGACCACGCCGCTGGATCGGGGCGGGGTGCAAGCGACGCTGCGCCAAGTAGCTCAAGACTGCGGCATAAAAAAAAGATTACCCCGCACAGCTTACGTCACAGCTACGCTACCCATTTAATCGAAGCGGGTGTCGACCTGCTCGAAGTCCAGAAAATCCTCGGTCACCATAGCATTCTGACCACCGCTCGTTATACCCATCTGACCGACACCACCAACCAGCAAGCCGACCAGTTAATCAATGCGTTGATGAATGGCTTTGCCATGGACTGGCGGAGCGTCAAATGATGCTGCTCTCGACGATCATCCAAACCTTTGAAGCCGAATTCCTGGCGGCTTATCAGAACGCGCTGTTGCCCAGTCAGCGCAAAGCCTTGGCCGCCCTGAAACAGTGCCGTACCACCCAAAGCTTAGGTGATGAGGGCGCAATGCGACGGCTGCGAAAAACAAATCTTCATCCCGCATTCCTGCGGCCATCGCAACTGTCCCCATTGCCAACATCATGAAAGCCAACAATGGCTGGAACGGCAACTCAAAAAACAAGTGCCGGCCGAGTATTTTTTGCTGAGCTTCACCTTGCCCGAAGAACTGCGTCCTTTGGCTTGGCAACATCAGCGCACACTCTATGACTTGATGATCCGTTGCAGTTGGGAGACCCTCAAAACCTTCGCCCGGAACGATCCGCAATTGCAGGGCAAGGCCGGCGCCATCAGCGTACTGCACACCCATTCGCGCCGATTGGATTATCATGACCACCATGGAAGGCGGGAATGCATGCGAGAGGCAGGAGCCGGAGTCGTCCGCATGTGCATGTGGTCATGCCTGCGGCGGCTATCGATGCTGCTGAACGGCTATGGCGGACGAAAACCGGCAAAGCCAACAAATCCTATCTGTTCAACCACAAAGCTTTGGCGAAAGTGTTCCGCGCCAAGCTGCTTACGGCCATTCGGGAAGAGGGCCTTGAGCTTCCGGCCTGCTACCCGAAAAACTGGGTGGTGGATGTCAAGTCCGTCGGCAGCGGCGACAAGGCGCTGGTCTATTTGGGGCGCTATCTTTATAAGGGTGTGATCCAGGAAAAGGATATTATGGCTTACCGGGAGGGTCGGGTGACTTTCCGCTACCAAGACGGCAAAACCAAACAGATGCGAACCCGAACGCTACCAGGGCCACAGTTCTTGTGGCTGCTATTGCAGCATGTGTTGCCAAAAGGCTTCCGGCGCACCCGTAACTTCGGCTTTTTGCATTCCAACAGCAAGCGGGCGTTGACATTACTTCAGCAACTGCTCAAGCTGAATCCGGTTAAGATTCTGATAGGGTTGGCAAAACGCCCCCCGATCAAGTGCCCTGGTTGTGGCGGTGCCATGCGGATTGTGCAAACGCGAATTCTGGCCTCGGTGGCATTCGGGCGGTTTGCGCCATCCGGCTAACGGAGTGGAGACGCAACCGGTTATGTAAATGCATCTGTCATTCCGAGGGAGCGAAATCGGCATTTTTAAGCCGAGG
>JAYVGW010000345.1:0-3309 GCA_043771735.1 Methyloglobulus sp. | reverse complement strand
GTTTTAGTGTTGTTACTGCCATAGGCACCATTTAACACAATATGCGCCCCATTGGCGTTATACAGGGGGTCATATTCATTCAAAGACAAACTACCCGGCCCCGTGGAATTAAGAATGCCAATATTTTCACTGGTTAATTGTGGCTGCACGGGCGTAATGTTAATGGGTTGCAGTAATTGTGCCTGTAGTAATTCACTTGCCCTAGCTACTCGGTAGCGTGGTTGCCCAATATAAGCATCGGAAAGAAATCGATGTGCGGAAGGGTTGGTAGAATCATAGCCCAGTGCATTCCAGGCCTGCTTTAAAGCGACACGACCAAAACCTAAGTCATTGTAGATACGGGAAAGATTGGCGGTTCTGGCGGCCGCATCTTTATCCAAAAGTAAACTTGATCGATATACTGCCCGATTATCATTCAACTCAATCGCCTTCTGCATATCATGCAAGGCTTCCACCGGGCGATTGGTCGTCTGCTTGTTGATAGCATCGTAAAAAAACGGCGTGGGGTCTTTGGGATCGCGTTCTTTCGCCAAACTGAACTGATCTTCCGCCAGCGCACTGCGCCGTTCTTCGTAATAAGCTTTACCCAGATAGCTTCGAACGATGGAATTATTTGGATCGAGAATGGCGGCGATTTCCAGATCCTGACGGCCTTCCTCCAAGTCGCCATTCCTTATTTTTGCCAGCCCCAAGCCTAATCGAGCTAACGGCGAGGTAGAATCGAGCTGGACGGCTTTTTCAAAAGTTTGTAAGGCTTCATCGGTGTCCATCCGCAATAGATAGGAAAAACCCATCACGGTTTGCGTCCGTTCCAGGCTGGCATCCAGTTCTGTGGCTTTTTGTGCGGCTTTTTTGCTTTCTGAAGTTAAACCCTGAGAGAGTTCAAGTTCTGCCTTGCGTGCCCAGACCATGGCATCGTGTGGGGCGAGTTTGACGGCCTGGTCGGCAGCGGCTTGAGCTTTGTTCAGTTGAAAGCGGCCTTGCTCGGCATAAGATAACGCCGTATAAGCGCTGGCGGATTGCGGATTGGACGCAATCGCGCGGTTTGCCAAGGCATAAGCTTCTTCTTTGCGGTTTTGGGTGAGCGCCCGTACGGATTGCAAGGCCAAGGCTTCGGCATCGTTGGGGTTGTTTGTCAGCAAAGCCTGAATATCTTGCGAGGCAAGTTTATCCAGCCCGGCGGTAAGCCGCATGCCACCGCGAACTTTGTGAAAATAAGGCGTTTGTTGTTCAGCCGATAAGGCATCCAACTGGGTTAAGGCGACATCCACATGGCCTTGCCGGAAATCCTGTATTGCCTTACGAATGCTGCTATCGATAATGGTAGTTGCACCGGGATAGGGTAAAACGGGCGGATAGTAAAGCGCCCAGTTGACGGCATCCTGGGGTTTAATGTCGATTTTCGCTTGTGGGGCTAGTCCTAACAGGGCTTGTGCGCCCTGCCCTGGGCTTAGATGGATACTGCCTTTTGTATTGAAAAACTTTACCCTCCCTTCGTAAACCCAGAGTGAGGCTTTGGACTCATCAACGCTCATGGCAAACTCGGTGCCTTCGGGTCCGGCATTAGCAATTGGGCTGCTAATTTCCAGATGTCTGGGTGTTCGGCTAATAAAGTGTACAAAGCCTCTAAGCAAAGCTAACAAGGTAGGTTGGTTGGGGGCAATGCCATTTAATGAGAGCACCGTCCCTGCGTCGAGACGCAAAACAATACCATTAGACAGCAATAACGAGACTCGGCTATAAGGTTCAACCCTTACCCGACTACCTTCACAAATAGTGTCATGGAGTTGCGCTAGCTGCCAATGGCCTTCGCTGTCTGGGTCGAAGAACATTTTGCCTTGCAAGGAAACCAGCTTTGCGCCAAATTTATTAGTACAGTTTTTACCGGCGACAGCTGTCTCCCCCCAACACAGTTGTGTAAATAAAACCAGTAATAGAATAACCAAATAACGCATATTCTTTCCAGAAAGGAGGGATTACTATGTTGCCTTGACAAAATAGTAATATCTATCCCCTGTATTAGCAAGGTAATAATACCATCTATTTTCGAGCTAATAATGTAGCGGTCTAGCTTAAAAATGTAGTACTGTAAACCCCTGCGCTAGAGTCTGTGAGAATTGAAGACGGGGGACTAGCTGTCCTTGATTGGAATGGCGTTTTGTTAACGCCCTCCCCTCCCCCTCTATAAAACCTCCTTTTCTCTAGCTACACCCAATACGCATATAATTCTTACTTATACCACTACGGTATCAAAGGATCAGCCATGCAACAAGACGTTTTATTAAGCTTAAAAAAAATCCCTTTTCTTTCCAGGCGACCTGATGAAGAACTTAACGCGTTGGCAGCAAAAACCAAGTCGGTTAAATTTCCGAAACAGGCAACCATTTTCATGGAAGGCGACGAAACCAGTTCACTTTATATTATCCTCTCCGGCAAAGTGCGTGTTTTTAGCAGTGATGAAAAAAGCAAGGAAGTGACGTTACTTATTCAGGAATCCGGTTCCTATTTTGGAGAATTGGCATTACTGGGCGATGAGCCGAGATCGGCTTCTGTAGAAACACTGGAAAGAACAGTGTGCGGGATTATATCAAAAGATGATTTTAAATGCTGGCTTGCCAGCCACCCGGATGTGGCGATTGGGTTGCTGTGTGATTTATCAGAAAAAGTCAGACATCTTACAGAAAAAGTCAAACAAATGGCTTTATCAAATGTTTATGAAAGAACCATAAAAGTACTTCAGGAAATGGCTAATAAAGAAGGCGATATTTTCGTTATTCATAATAGGCCTACCCAGCAGGAATTAGCTAATATGGTCGGTTCATCAAGAGAGATGATCAATAAAATCATGAAGGAATTAACTAAAGGCGGCTATGTAGTCATTAATGACAAAACACTAAGAATTGAGAAGAAACCACCTGCTTCATGGTAAATTTCCAGGTTCTGTCGCATTAACTACAAAAACGTATATTTCGAACGAGCAACTATGTCAGTCCTTTAAACTGGAAGGATTTATCCTGCCAGCGCGTAAAATTGCCCTGCAAAAAAACAGCTTATTTTCTGCTCCATAATCATTTGACCTTTGCGAATCATGTGTATCAGTTCGATACCCGCCAGCACATTATTGTGTTGAGCGTCTCGTTTTCCGCCGACCAGTACAACCGATTCTAATCCTCCGCCCTTAATGCGACAGCATGGGTAAAACTATTGTCTGGATTTCGGGGTTCACTTTAACGTGAATACTTCACTTTTAAGAATAGTACTATTTCACAGATTCAATACTTCATCAGCCGTATTCTTACCCCAGAGTTT
>JAYVGW010000344.1:0-10936 GCA_043771735.1 Methyloglobulus sp. | reverse complement strand
CAGCCACCACCATTCTTGTCATTGTGTTTTGTATAAAATAACCAATAATACAATAACTTCTGGTTGTTTATTAAAGTAATTGAGAACGCCCCCTAGGTTAGCCAAATTAAATTTTTTGGCGTACTTATCATACAAACCTGCCAAGCCATCGGGGAAAAACATGACAACAGCTATAAATAAACCGCCCATCAAGAATAACCACAATTCAGGATACGTTTCAGAAAACATGGTTTTGCCAAAATTCACCAGTAAAGTCCCGTACACAGCACCAATCAATGACATACGGCCGCCTACTGCGGCATAAATCACCATTTCTATGGAAGGCACGATCCCGACAAAGCTGGGCGACATAAAACCGACTTGAAGCGTAAACATTGCCCCGCCTATCGCCGAGATCATGGCGGCAACGCAGAAAATAAATATCTTAAAATTGGATACGTCATAACCGGAGAATCTGACTCGTTCCTCTTTATCCCGCATCGCTAACAACAACATGCCAAATTTGGATGTCAATATGTACCGCGCCAACAGTATGCAAGCAATTAACAAGCCTGCATTGAGATAATATAAGATGTACTTGGCATTGGTTGACCTTATATCCCAACCCATCATGGTTTTCAGGTCGGTAATACCATTCACTCCGCCAGTATAGCCTTGTTGCCCAACAATCAATATGCTTAAAATGAGGGCGACTGCTTGAGTAATAATCGAAAAATACACGCCGCCCACACGCCGTTTAAACATGGCAAAACCGACGATAAACGCTAACAACGTGGGGATTATTAAGATAAGCAACAACGTCAGCGGCAAACTTTTAAACGGCTCCCAAAACCAAGGCAATGCCGTTATTTGATTCCAATCCATAAAATCTGGAATGCCTGGTGTGGTCTGAATTTTGGTGCTGACCGGATCGGAGGCTTCAAGCTTAAGAAACATCGCCATGCAATAGCCACCTAATCCAAAAAACATGCCTTGCCCCAAACTTAAGATTCCGCCATTCCCCCATAACAATACCAAACTGACCGCAACAAAGGCGTAAGTCACGTATTTGCCCAACATACTTAGGCGAAACAAATCAAGCCACCAGGGGAAGATGACGAATAGTAATAACATCAGTATCGCCAAGTTAATCGCGCCTTGCTTTCCACCCAATAATTTTTCAGACAGCATATTCATGACAAACCCCTATTTACGTACTTTCGACGCAAACAAGCCTTCTGGCCGTAGCATCAAAATTATAACGATGACCAATAAGGTAGAAACTTTACCCATAGAACTGGTCATAAAGAATTGCAGAATAGATTGTGCTTGGGCGATACCGAATGCGGATGCAATCGTTCCCATCAAACTGGCGGCACCGCCGAAGACGACAACCATAAAACTATCAACAATATAAAGTGAACCAGTGGTCGGCCCAGTGGAAGCTATCGTCGTAAATGCCGCGCCAGCAACACCGGCAATGCCACAACCTAATGCAAAAGTGAGTCTATCGACCTTTTTGGTATTAATGCCAACAGCCCCTGCCATAACCCGATTTTGCATGGTCGCCCGCATCCGCAAACCGCCCCTGGAACGGTATATGAATAAATACACACCGACAGTGACAATTAAAGATAAACCCATCACAAACACACCATTGATGGGGATATCAATATCCGGTGTGGGCTGAAATGAACCCAGCAACCATTCCGGCAATTCCGCACTGACTTCTTTGGCACCAAAAGTAGAACGGAAAATTTGCTGCATAACCAAACTTAAACCCCAGGTTGCCAGCAGGGTATCCAAGGGACGATGATATAGATGTCGAATCATTAAAAATTCGATGAGATAACCTATGACGAACGCAAAGATAAAGGCGGCAATGATGGCGAACACAAAATAGCTATGCACCAAATCGTACTTGACTGCTAACTTTGACATTAGTACGGTCGTATAGGCACCTACCGCCATAAACTCACCATGCGCCATATTGATCACGCCCATCTGACCAAAAATAATGGCGAGACCGAGCGCCATCAACAATAAGACGCTAAACAAACTTAACCCAGAAAACCCTTGCATCACCACAATGTTCCCTATTTCATCCATCGTATATCCAAACATGACGGCCTCCTGCTAACTTGCTTTGCTCACTTAAATCAGTCTTTCAAACGCCGTAGCAGCAAAGAAGGCTACTACGGTTTTCATGTTAACAGAACGCTATTGATAGCCTTTTGGGAATGGATCGGGCGCAATTAGCTCGGATTCATAGACCACATCGGCCTGACCGTCCTTACGCCATTTTCCTATCCGTAATTTGCTCAACAAGTGATGATTCGGATCAACTTTGACATAGCCTTCCGGTGCGGTAGTTAACTCGTAGCCAGGTAAGGCCGCTACGACTTTGTCTACGTCGAAACTACCTGCCCGTTCAACCCCTGCTTTCCATAACCAGGGGCCGAGATAAGCCGCTTGCGTTACGTCACCAATGACCGCATTATCTCCGTAAGCTTTTTTGAATTCAGGTACAAAGGCATCATTGTTAGGATTTTTCAAACTTTGGAAATACTTCATCGCAGAATAAAACCCTTCCAGGTTTTCCCCGCCAATACCCAGTACTTCATCTTCCGTCACCGAAATCGTCAGCATGGTTTGTTTCTTGGCATTCAGCCCTGCCGCGTTCAATTGTTTAAACCAGGCTACATTACTACCGCCGACGACCGCCGCGTAAATAATGTCCGGTTTTTTCAGTTTGATCTTATTAATTACCGAGCCAAACTGGGTGTCACCGAGTGCAACGTATTCCTCGCCGACCACTTTACCTTTCAAGTGTTCTTCGATATGTTTACGGGCAATTTTCATGGAGGTACGCGGCCAAATATAGTCGGAGCCAATCAAGTAGAAAGTTTTCGCTTTCTTTTCCTTAGTAATCCAATCCAAACCAGCGAGGATTTGCTGAGTCGCTTCTTGCCCGGTGTAAAACACATTCTTGGATTGTTCCAGGCCTTCATAGAAAGTCGGATAAAACAACAAGCCATTGTCTTTCTCAAATACGGGCAGGACGGCCTTGCGCGAAGCAGAAGTCCAACAGTCCATCACCGCTGCCACCTTGTCATTTTCCAGCAGTTTTTTGGATTTTTCTGCAAAGGTCGGCCAGTCACTGGCACCGTCTTCCTGTATCACTTCAATCTTTCTTCCAAGAACACCACCCACCGCATTGATCTGGGCAATTGCTAGCTTTTCAGCTTGAATCGAACCAGTTTCACTAATCGCCATCGTACCCGTAGCAGAATGCAGAATGCCGACCGTCACCGTGGTATCGGTAACCGCCAAGCCCGTGGTATTAACTTTTGCAGTTGGAAAATCCCCAGCCTTAGCCGTTCCAAAACTCAAGGCTAAACCCAGAGCTAAACAACTTAGCGGCAATGAAGACAGTTTGTTACTCAATTTTGCTTTACTAATACGCATAGCTTCCTCCAGTTATAAAGAAATCTTCAATACTTCTATAAACATTTACTTGTCTATTTAATCAATCGTCACAAAACCTCAATGACCTAACATCCAAGGCCTTGCCGTTGCTTTAGTTTGTGTTTGGAAAGGGGCTGGTTGCTCATGGGCCGACTGACCCGATAAACCCACGCCTCGGTTAGCTTCTGATTGTCGTTTGTCTGTGCTACAAGTATGAGTGCCTTGGCAACCACAACTGGACCGACGATGTGATCGTGGCGCATGGACAGACTGCTCATTACGCTCGTGGGCAAGACGTGATGCTTTGCCCATTAGCGCATAATGCGGAATCGAAATAATCCGTGCGCCCATTTCTCCACAAGTGTCGCATTCTGCGGGTTGATTAAAGGCAGAGATTTTTTTCATCGCGGTAAAAACTCCACATCGCCCACATTCATATTCATATAACGGCATATGCAAAAACTCCTTGCCTAAATAGATTAATGATTGGTTTTTGCCATATCGACCGCATCGGTGATGTAGACTTTTGGGCCGTCGGCATTTGGTTTCAAATCGAAATCAAATATCTCGGTCGGTAGCCAAAGTGTTGCACAGGCATTGGGTATATCGACAATGCCGCTGATATGGCCTTCTATGGGCGCAGTTCCCAAAATGGACAAGGCTTGTGCGCCGCTGTAACCAAATTTCTTTAAATAAGCAATCGCATTGAGGCAAGCTTGCCGATACGCAACATGCACGTCCAAATAATGTTGCTTACCTTGCTCGTCAACCGAAATGCCTTCAAAAATGAGATAATCACGGTAAGAAGGTGTTAATGGACTAGGTTGGAAAATAGGATTACTAATACCGTATTTTTTTACACCATCCTTAATTAAGCTAACTTTGATATCGAGATACCCGGCCATTTCAATCGCGCCACAAAAGGTGATTTCGCCGTCGCCTTGAGAAAAATGCAGGTCACCCATCGATAGGCCGCCATCTTTGACATACACTGGGAAATACACTTTGGAACCTTTAGTGAGATTTTTAATATCACAATTACCACCATGCTCACGCGGTGGAACGGTTCGTGCGCCTTCTGCGGCAGCCGCCTTGGCAGCATCACCCGTCAATTTACCCATCACGGCAGATTGCGGATTGGGCGGCAATGCCAATGCAGGAATACGCTCTGGGTTAGTGGCAATCAGCTCTGCTTCGCGTTTATTCCACTTAGCTAACAGTTCCTTGGAAGGTAAGCAACCAATTAAACCGGGATGCATAATACCTGCAAACTTAACCTTAGGGACATGCCTGGAGGTTGTGTAAATGCCGTGGAAATCCCAAATCGATTTGCGTGCTTCTGGATAATGATCGGTTAAAAAACCACCGCCATTTTCTTTTGCAAACAAGCCATTAAACCCCCATTGGTAATCATCAAATGTACCGACATCCAGAATGTCCACCACCATCAAGTCACCCAGTTCTGCACCTTCAACACCTATGGGGCCGCTGAGATAATGTACTTGGGTCAGGTCCACATCGCGGACGTCATTCGCACTGTCGTTGTTGCCGATTTGACCGCCCGTCCAATCCATACATTCCACACGGAATTCATCTCCTGGCTTTACCATTGCAACCATCGGTAAATCAGAATGCCAGCGATTGTGGATCAGACCATCTTGTTCCCAAGGCTTCTTGTCAAGGTCCAGTTTAATCAGGGTTTTCATGGGGTAACCTCCTAAAGCGGTGTCATCTCATACATTTAAAAATCACCTGATGGCTGCGCCACCAAATCTGTCGGGGTCATTGTTGAATTTACGGATGAACCGTGCAATCCGTCAGATAACTGATGCGTTATTTGACGTATTGCGGCTTAAGATAGAACCAGTACAATGATTCGATGGCATTTCTAACGCTTATACAACCGCTGCCGATTAACACCAATCCCAATAAGTTCTCCTTGTTACCTTCTCCAAAAGGAGAAGGCTGGGATGAAGGGATTCATATAACAACTTTTTGGGATTGGCATTACTTAGAAATAAAGGCTTTTCCTTTAGGATCAACTCGCATTATCTTCTGTCATTAGCGTAAGATTGCTCGTTCGTTGCATCGCAATGGATACCGCTGCGGCGCGAGTCACCACACCCAGCTTCTCAAAAATATGTTCCAAATGCTTATTGACTGTTCGTGGACTGCCGCCCAAAATTAGGCCTATTTCTTTGTTGGTTTTACCCCTGGAAATCCACATCAGAATTTCCGCTTCGCGCGAAGTGAGCCCTAATGAATGTTTGACGCTGTCGATATTCCAATGGCCTGAATGTTTTTCCATCAGCAATAAATATTCGTCTGTATTGACACAAGGAATGAGTTTTATGGAGAAATGAAATCCGCCACGCACGCTTTCAAAGGGCATATGGCCGCTAGTTTCTGCCATAACCAATTGGGTTTTAACCCAGGCCATGATAGCTGTCGGTAGGGGTGAACCCGCGTTGATTTCAATAGGAATAAGATGAGCGAGCAGAAAATCGCCCATCCAGCGGTAAGCCGCGATTGGTAACCAAGTGACCTTGCCGTTGCCGGTGATAGCCAAGGCTGAATAAGGCCCGTAATTTAATGCGCTTTCGGCACGCTGAATATTTCGCGCTTGGGTCAATTGCGCTTCGACCCTGGCCAACACTTCCGGTGGGCGTATGGGTTTGACCAGATAATCCACCGCGCCTTCCCCAAACCCACGCAACAAGTCATCCAGTTCACTGAGTGCTGTCATAAACAGTACCGGGATAGCGGCAGTGTTAGGGTCTGACTTTAGCCGGTTACAGGTTTCATATCCATCCATGCCGGGCATCATGACATCCAGCAAAATAATGTCCGGCTTTAGGTAGGCAATTTGTTCTAAAGCTGAACTGCCATCGGTTGCCACCAGTACTCGGTATCCCGATTCTGAAAGCGTGTCGGACAATAACGCCAAATTATCTGGAGTGTCATCGACAATCATCACAACACTTTTCGGTTTTACCAAATCTTTAATCATATTCATTCTGTTTCTCGCTTATCTTCGTGAGGAGTTGTTTTATTTCAGTGAGCTTGAACTCGCCACTCAGGTGCATGATGTGCTGGGCAATTTCCTGGAATTCCGGTTTTTTCCCCTCTAATGCACTCAAATATTGATTAAGCCCTAAAAGATCGCCAATACGGACATAACCATTGATGGATTCGATAATGTCAGGAGGCGGATATTGTAAGTAATCTTGCGCCCATTGCTTATTGAGGTCAGCCATGGGATCGCCCTGATAAATCCAGGTCAGCCCAAGCTGTATTTTGAGCTTGTTGAGCAATTTTATGACCAGTAAGGGTTTGGCCAAAAAATCATTGCATCCGGCATTGATGGCATTCACCCGATCAGCAGGATAGGCATTCGAAGTCAACACGACAATTGGGAGCGAATAACCAGTTTGGCGTAACCTCCGAGCCGTTTCCAACCCGTCCATTTCGGGCATGGACAAGTCCAGTAAGATCAAGTCGGGTTGAGTTTCGGAAGCTCTTTTAAAGCATTCAACACCCGTTTCGGCCTCAACTAAGTGAAACCCTAACGGCTCCAAGATATTCCTGATTAGCATACGATGTTCCAATTGGTCATCAACGACGAGGATTTTCTTTGTCTGCTCCTGATAGCCGATGATGACTTCCTGGCGGCTTTTTTCTAGTTCAGCGCCCAGATTGGCGAGGTACAAACGCACGGTAAAGGTCGAACCTTGCTCGGGGTTGCTGTTGACCGTCAATTCGCCGCCCATAATTTCAGTCAGGATTTTGCTAATCGTCAACCCCAGCCCACTGCCAGAGACTAATTCATCGTGCGCTAACTGTGTGAACGGCTGGAAGATATTGTGCAATTGATCCTGTGCGATACCAGGGCCGGTATCGATGATATTAAAAGTAGTGACGCCGCAACTGTAACCGATACGAAAAATCACCTCCCCTTGGGGAGTGAATTTGATAGCATTACCTAACAGGTTGATCAAGATTTGCCCAACCCGCTTTTCATCGCCCCGTACGCGTAATGGCAGTGTGTTGGTGATCTGGCAACTAAAAGCCAAATGCTTCGCCTCTGCTTGCGGTTTAAAAATACTGAGGATATGTTCGATGAAATTAGGAAAATCGATCACATCTTTGCTTATTTCATACTTGCAGGCTTCGATACGGGCAATGTCTAGGATGTCTTCAATCAACGAGGACAAATGCTCGTCGCTTCGTTTCAAAATATCGACCGCTTGTCGCCTGTGTACGGGAATTGCCGGATCTTGTTGCAGGATATAGGCATAGCCGATAATGCTATTTAAGGGGGTGCGGATTTCATGGCTCATATTGCTAAGGAATCGACTTTTGGCTGTGTTGGCGCGGTCTGCTGCTTGGGTCGCTGCCTGCAATTTGGCATCGGTTTTGGTATGTTCATCTATCTCCATCAACAAGCGCTGGGTTTGACGGGCAATTTCTTCTTGGGCAACCCGGCGGCTTTCGTCATTCAAGATCAACCACCACGTACAAAGCCCAATAAAAACCATCAATGAAGAATAAACCTTAACGAAATTCTCCAGCAGCAGCTTATATGACGGCTGGTAATGCTGTGCAGTGAGGAGGTCTTGGTAATAAATAATGCCGACAAATGCGCTGGTCAGGATGGTAAGGAAAACGAAGAGCGCCATAAATCGGATTAAGCGCAATCGTCCAGTAATATTTATTCGTTTGGGCAAGACAGTGTCTGCGAGCTTTTCCAGGTAATCATCCAGCCTAAATCCGGGTTTGCAATCATCCATACAGCGCGAATCCAATGTACAGCACAGTGAGCAAATACTGCCTTCATAAAATGGGCAGTAGGCCATGTCTTCGCGCTCGAATGTGTTAGCGCAAATAGTGCACACACTGAAATGATCATCTTGCTGCGGCATATGCTGCCTGGCGATATAGCGTTTGCTACCGTAAAATTTTGCAAAACAAGGCACCAATACGAACACCAGCCCTAAGGCAATGAAGGCAGAAAATGCCTGGGCATATTCACCAAATACCCCCAAGTAAGCAAGTATTGAGAGGACTGACGCAATCAACGTGGCGAGCGTCCCCACGGGATTAAGGTCGGGCAAATAGGCGCGTTTAAATTCAATGGCTTTCGGACTAAGCCCCAAGGGCTTACAGATCAACAAATCTGCCGCAACCGCGCTAATCCAGGCAATTGAAACATTCGACAACAAGCCCAGGACTTTTTCCAAAGCGCTGAAGACACCAAACTCCATCAACAACAAGGCAATAGAAACATTGAATACTAACCAGATGACCCTGCCCGGATGGCTGTGGGTTAAGCGGGAAAAGAAATTAGACCATGCCAACGAGCCCGCATACGCATTTGTGACGTTAATCTTGATTTGGGATATCACGACAAACAAGGTTGTGGCCGTTAATGCGATAAAGGGATTATCAAACAACTCACTATAAGCAGTCAGGTACATTTGCGTCGGTTCATGCGCGTGTAGCGCAGGAATGCCGTGGCGAACCGCCAAATGCGCCAGCATTGCACCGCCAAGTTGCCGCATCATGCCGAAGAGTATCCAGCCAGGGCCACTCACTATCGTTGCTGCCCACCACCGTAGCTTGTTTTGGGCGGTCAGTTCCGGCATAAACCGCAGGAAATCGACCTGCTCACCAACTTGCGCCACTAATGAAAACGCAATCGTTGCCGCACTGCCAAACGACAACCAGTCGAAACCTTGCCCACTTGTGGCAATCCAGGCGTAGGCTTGCAAGGTCATGAGTGCTTCAGGCTCGCGTAGCATCACTGCCACGTAAGGCGTTATCAATAGCAACAGCCAGAGTGGTTGGGTCCACAACTGCAATCGACTAATGGTGGTAATCCCAAACGTGACGATCGGAATGATGATCAACGCATTGATAATGTGGGCGATGTAGATAGGGATATGGAAATACAGCTCGAGTGCCAGCGACATGATCGAGGCTTCAAGCGCAAACAAAATGAAGGTAAACGACGCATAAATCAGTGAGGTAACGGTTGAGCCGATATAGCCAAAACCGGTGCTGCGGGTTAGCAAATCTATATCAATATTGTAGCGGGCAGCATAGTAACTAATGGGAAAGCTAATGGTGAAAATAATGAGGGCCACCACGGTAATCGCCCAAACTGCGTTGGTAAATCCGTAATTGATCGACAAAAAACCACCAATCGCCTCCAGCACGAGGAAAGAGGTCGATCCGAACGCGGTATTCGCCACCTGGAATTCAGTCCATTTGCGGAATGATCGGGGTGCAAACCTCAACGCATAGTCTTCCATGCTTTCGTTAGCCACCCAAGCGTTATAATCGCGGCGTATGTTGGAGATATTGGGACGGATACCGATTGCCTCAGCTTGTATGAACATATCCAACAACTAAAGCAACAAATACGCCAAGCAGTGCGCGTTGCAAGTGCTTGAAGTACAGTTTAATATCCAATACAAGTTAAACAATTAGCGCCATTTTGGTGCATTTATGCATCATTGTTGTGCGTAATTATGTCGGCTTATTGTCGCAATAGCTTTACCGTTACAAATTAAGATGATTACGACATTTTTCAAAGGCTCTATGGCATAAATAGCCAGGTTGTTACAATTTCTTAGAAATTCTTTGCCGCTTGATCTAATAAGCTAATTCCAAGAGAAATCTGCACAATGTCTTTTAATGTGTAACTGACATCTAGGGGCTGTTCTCAATTAAGGCATATTTTAATAAGAATCAATTGGTTACAAAACAAGTGCCATTTTAAATATTATTTATATTCAATAAGTTACGGTTAATTGAGAACAGCCCCTAGTTCTGGTAGTCTGCTTTCAGCAAGGTTAAGTTTTGTTCGCCATAGACTGGTTTGGGTCGTTTGGGGGCGGTGGGCTCGTCAACTGGTTAAAAAGGCCATAAGGTGCGCGTATAGGATGCCGCCGAGGAACGAGGCGCATCGTTCGCATTGTTGCCCGGCTATTCTTGAAATATTTATATCTCGGGATAAGAGAGTAAAGTGGACCCATCTGTCCAGACAAATATTCAACCAGTTTAAGATAGAATCCTGCTCACATTACAGCTGAATGGCGCTGTCCCAATCAATGGGGTCAGAGTCGATTGATTTCCTGATGTTGCGGGTTTGATTTCAATGGAGTCTGACCCCATTGATTCACCCCATTGATTCATGGGTTTCGGCTACCGCCTCTACCCATCCTACGCAAACTTACCAAAAATTGGAAAACGATAGCTGGCAGCGCGCAAGACCGTAAGTCGGAAGCGGCGTTAGCCGTGTTCCGACGATTGCACCCTCTGGCTTTTCCCTTTGTCCTACACCGTAAGATGCGCTGTAGGATGCTGCTGAACCCGTAAGTCGGATTAAGGCCGTAAGGCGGATTCGCCGCGAGGCAATCCGCCATAAACGGAATCCATCACGTTTGCTTTGCCCCTGACATTTCTGGGCATGGGTTTTGGGTTG
>JAYVGW010000343.1:0-3091 GCA_043771735.1 Methyloglobulus sp. | reverse complement strand
CTATCGACGATGATGATGTCCACCGAATTCGGCGCTGCATCCTTAATCCACTTGATGCCGTCGATGAATTTCAAGTCCGCCCTGGGGTCATCGTTAGATTCGCACAATTCAGGGAAATATTTTTCCGCTAGGCGCGTTACGCCTTCGTCGATGTCGATCTGCACGGCTTTTTGTACCGATGGGTGCTTCAGCACTTCGCGCAACGTGCCGCAATCGCCGCCACCGATAATCCACACAGTTTTCGGGTCCGGATGCGTAAACAACGCCGGATGGCTTATCATCTCGTGGTAGAGGAAGTTGTCGCGGGTGGAGACCATTGTGCAGCCGTCGATGACCATCAGGTTGCCGAAAGTTTCGGTTTCGTACATCTCAAGAAGCTGAAATGGGGATTGTTCTTCGTGCAGTTTGCGTTTGATTTTTAACGAAAAGGCCGAGCCAGCACCCGAATGTTCTTCAGTAAACCATTCTGTTGGATTCATTTTTGGAATTCCTAGCAAATAAAATCATTATAATAGCATTAAGGATACCCTGAGCAAGGTGAATCCGTTTATGGTTCGACGACCAACGGAAGTGCCTGTGGTGCAGGCTCACCACGAACGGAATCAACCCAATACCGTTCGTCCTGAACTTGTCGAAGGACTTATTCAGGACTCCCTTTAGTACTTACGGCACATGGAGCTTCACTTTGGACAAAAACGCAGCTAACACCTGGACCATTCTTCAATCCATCCAAACTTATGCGATCAACTTTTGGGGCGATGGCTATTTTTCCATCAATGCCCAGGGCAATGTCTCGGTAAAGCCCAGTGCGGACAAGGCAACTGAGCTGGATTTGTTTGAGATAGCTCAGTCCTTACGCGAAAAAAACCTGTCTTTGCCGGTGCTAGTGCGTTTTACCGACATCCTTAAAGACCGAGTGAAGCGGCTGAATGACGCATTTGCCAAAGCCTGCGCCAACAATGACTATCAAGGCCGCTATACACCTGTTTATCCGATTAAGGTTAACCAGCAGGGCAAGGTCGTTGAAGGTATTATTTCGGCAGATAATATCGGTCTGGAAGCGGGCAGCAAGCCGGAATTGCTGGCGATTATGGCCTTATCCAAGCCCGGCGGCGTGGTGATTTGCAATGGCTATAAGGATAGGGCTTATATCCGTTTGGCATTGATTGGACTGAAACTTGGGCTGAAAGTGTATCTGGTGATCGAAAAGCCAATTGAGCTGGGTATGATTCTGGAAGAAGCCGCTAGATTAGACATTAAACCTTGCGTGGGGGTGCGCGTAAGGCTTGCAAGTATCAGCGCAGGAAAGTGGCAAAATACTGGCGGCGAGAAATCTAAATTTGGGCTACACGCCAATGAAGTCCTGCAACTGGTTGATCGCTTAAAACAAGCGAATTTGTTGGATTGCCTGCAATTGATGCACTTCCACATGGGTTCGCAAATTGCCAATATCCGTGACATCAAGGTTGCCTTGAAAGAAGCCGGACAATTCTATGCCGAACTTCATCGGCTGGGCGCTCCAATAAAAATTGTCGATGCTGGCGGCGGCTTAGGGGTCGATTATGACGGCAGCCGCTCACGACGTGAATCTTCCATCAATTACAGCCTGGATGAATACGCACAAAACATCGTCCGCAGTTTTGCCAAAATTTGTGCCGAAAAGCACCTGCCACAGCCGGACATCATCACCGAATCAGGCCGTGCCATCACTGCCCATCATGCCGTATTGATTACCAATGTGACGGATATTGAATCGGTTTATAGCAATCAAGCCGACATAGCTCCCTTACCCTTCGATGTTAATCTGGTCGAACTTTACCATGATACGCAATTTAATTTTAAGGACGGGCAAGAACAATTCGCACTAGGTAAAGCCAGCATTAACGCCTTGGCTAAAACGGAAAATGACTATGCGCTGCGTTGCCAACAGATAAAAAACCAGCTTAATCCGAACAATCAGAATGAAGCGGCTATCTTAAAAGAACTGAATGAAAAACTCGCCGATAAGATTTTCTGCAATTTTTCCTTGTTCCAATCCATGCCGGATATTTGGGGAATTGATCAAATCTTCCCCATTATGCCCATACACCGATTGAACGAACAGCCCACGCGCCGCGCAGTCATCCAGGATTTAACTTGCGATTCTGACGGACGCATCGACCAGTATATCGACGGCCAAAATATCGAAAAAACCTTAGCCATACATGAAATAGACAGCAACCAGCCTTATCTCATCGGCTTCTTTATGGTCGGGGCTTATCAGGAAATCTTGGGCGATATGCACAACCTGTTCGGCGATACCCATTCCATCAACATCGAACTCGACGACAAGGGTTATCACTTTTACGACTTACAGGAAGGCGAACACGTCAGCGACCTGCTGGATTATGTTCATATCAGCAGTGAAGACCTCAAATCCGCCTACCGAAAAAAACTGGCGGACAGCGCACTTACTGACCAGCAAAGGCTGGATTATGAAAAGGAATTGATGGCGGGATTGACTTCTTACACTTACCTTTCTAAATAAACTGTTATTTCAGCCACTCGATCACATGGTCTTCCAAATCCTGGCCTTGTGATTCTGCCACTGCATAACTTCTTATGGAAACGCCAGCTTCTACTACGCTGCTGGCTTTACCGGAAACCAAAGGATGCCAATCGGCAAGTTCCTTGCCTTCTGCAACCAAACGATAAGCGCAGGTGGACGGCAGCCAGCTAAATTCAGCAACATCATGTTGCTTTAGATCAAGGCATTCAGGGACTAAGCGGGTGCGTTCTGGGTAATTCTTACAACGGCAGGTTTTTAAATCCAACAGACGGCAGGCAACATTTGTGTAGTAAACCTTGCCTGTGTCTTCGTCTTCCAGCTTGTGCAGACAACATTTGCCGCAGCCATCACACAAAGATTCCCACTCCTCATGGGTCATTTCCGTTAGGGTTTTAGTTTTCCAAAAACTCATTTACTGAATAGCCCAGAAAACTCAAAATACAGCGTAAGCGGTCAGCCCTACCAGTTTGACGGATCAGGTTTAGTTGATTTCAATTTTTCAATAACTTCTGGAGCCAATGGCAGCAATTCGTCAATGCGGTT
>JAYVGW010000342.1:0-4775 GCA_043771735.1 Methyloglobulus sp. | reverse complement strand
CTGGGGCAGCCGCAGGCATTAGCGGTCGCGTTAAGTTTTTGCCGCTTGCTTGGGCTGGGATGCCCAAAACAAGCTTTCGCAAAAATAGCGACTCCCTTCCGTGGGTTTTATGGGTGGTTGTACCAACAAGTACGAGGCACTGTGCGACGATCTTGATAAGATTACCGATCCTGCTCAAAAGGTACGGCTTAGTAAAGAATGCAACCTTCCTATGCCGAATACAGCAGAGCCAACAAGTCAAAACACGACACCAGCTGCGCAGCCAGTAGCAACCCAGCAGAACTCTATTAATAGTTTGTCGATGCCGCCAAAAAAAAGGCATTCAGGCTTCAAGAAAAGCGCTCCCATCAGTTGGGGGCCTGATGGGAGACACCCATGAATAAATTTAGTCACTGCGCTTTATATTTAGGGCTGGTAATATTGTCAGCCAATGCAGACGCAGCCATCACCAGCGCAGGCATTATGGATGATGCCCTTATGCGGTATTCAAGTGCTGCAAGTGCATGGGGAGCGACTATCACGTCATACGCATCGTGGTTGTTTTGGACTTTAGCCCTTATAAGCATGGTTTGGACATTCGGCATGATGGCCTTGAGAAAGGCTGATATTGCCGAATTTTACGCTGAGGTTCTCCGTTATATTGTCTTTACCGGCTTCTTTTTTTGGCTGCTTACCAACGGGCCACAATTTGCAATGGATATTCAAAACTCCCTAATGAAAATAGGAAGTTCAGCATCAGGTAATCAGGCATCACTTACGCCTTCAGGTATTGTGGACGTTGGATTTTCTATTTTTGATAAGGTTTATGACAACTCTTCTGGTTGGCCATCGGTCGATAAGACCATTGGGGTCATTATTGCTATCATTATTCTAATCGTGTTGGCTCTTGTTGCCGTTAACATGCTTATTTTGATGATAACGGGCTGGATACTTGCCTATGCAGGGATATTCTTTCTTGGCTTTGGCGGTTCCCGTTGGACTTCTGACATGGCAATTAGCTATTACAAGACAGTGTTAAGCATCGGGGCGCAGCTACTCACAATGGTCTTGCTTGTCGGAATTGGGCAAGCTTTCATTGACAATTATTACCTCAACATGAGTCCCTCTTATGCTGACATGAATGAATTGGCTGTTGTGTTAGTTGCCTCGGTTATCCTTTTATCCCTTGTCAACAAAGTTCCACCGTTAATAGGTCAGATACCAATGGGCGGTGGGACTGGAGCTATCGGCAACGGCTTTGGTGCTGGTTCAGCGATAGCGGCAGGCGCAGCGGCTGGAGCTGCTATGGCAACTGCTGCTTCAATGATGGGGTCGGGGGCAGCTAACATAGGCGGCGGCGCAAGCGCATTAATGGCAGCATTCAACCAAGCGAATAACTCAGTCAACAGTTCAGGCGGCGGGGAAATGTCCTCACCGTCGAGCGGTTCTGGTGGCAACAGTTCAGGTGGAAGCCCATTAGCTATGGCAATGGATGGCAGCAGTCCACCATCCGCAGGATCATCACTAAGCAGTAGTACAAGTGGTGGATCCAAAGGGTCGAGCGTTGCAAATGCAGGTAAGGTAGCAGCCGGTACGGTTTCAAATCTATTCCAAGGCGGCAAGGACGTTGCTAAAGAAGCCATACAAGGCAGAATCAGCGAGACTGTAGGGGGAAAGATTGCCGAGGCGATAAACACCAGGGCAGAAGCAAATAACGTCCCGATAACTGAAAGCAACAGCCTTTCGGCTGGTTCAGAACAGGTAGACAGAGAAGCTGAGATTGCAGCTTTTGTAAACCGAGAAGCATAAGGAACAACAATGCCTTTTATGATGCCAGCAATGCCAAATACGCCTCCACAAATACAAGAGCGCATTGTTTGTTCTATATCGGCTGCTTTGAAATACCAAGTCCCCGCAAATATAATTCTTGCGGTCGCAGAAAAAGAAGCTGGAAAGCCTGGGCAGTGGGTACGAAACAGTAACGGGACTCATGATGTTGGTCAGATGCAATTCAACACGGCCTACCTGAAAGAGTTACGAGTGTACGGCATAACACCAGGTGATGTGGCGACCGCTGGTTGCTACGCCTTTGACCTTGCCGCATGGCGAATCGGCTATCATATCCGTCATGACAAGGGTGGCGATATATGGACGCGATCCGCAAACTACCACTCACGGACATACCGCTACAATTCGGTCTATCGTGCCGACTTGATAAGGAAGGCGCTCAAATGGGCTGACTGGCTTGATGCACGGTTTGCCACTTACGATGTAACCAAACAAGCATTGTTACCGTGAAACCTGACCCAACTTGGCTTTGCCCTGTATGCGGGCTAAAACGCAACTTAGGCAACCATAAGAAATGCTCAAAAATCACCCAACTAAAGCACCGGAAAGAACGGGGGGGAATTTAAGTGGTCAACTGTGGTCTTCTTGCGAAGACGGCACTTTTGGCAGCTATGAGGTAACTGAAAAAAAGCCCTATTTTACCTTTGGTTAAGTGATACGGCTTCAGTTATGATAGGATGTTTTTATTCCAGCGGTTGGGTCATGCATGATATATTGGAAGCCATTTGTAGTCGATGGAGCGCTTTATGACCTGGGTCATCTTCACCCAAAACGCCTGACCTATTCGCAAGCAGCCAAAGGCAACAAGCCGGAACGTAAGTATGATGTTGATGTGTTTTTTAGTATGCACTGTTTCACGCGAGGTATAACGGAAGACGAAACTCCGGACAAGAGCCTTCTTTACAAGGACTCACGCGAAACTAGGATATTTGATCTACGACGCTACTCCCTTTCTAAGGAGTTACCCGTAATCATTGACGGGCTGGATAGCCGAAAATGCCATCATTCTGGGAAAGGCAATTTCTTTGTGGTGGAAGTGATGGGGCAGGACGGCGATCCGTTAGATTACGAAATCTACTTTGATGCCACGCGGTCATCGAAAAAAGGTGTCGTGAACCTGTATGTGCAGAGCGCTTATGTACGCGACGACGCACATCGCGGCAACAGGCCAAAGAAAAAACCGATTGGCTTCACGATTATCCTGCACAACGTCTTGAACAATAAACCGATCAAGATTCCACAATAAAAAGCCTCCCTTACGGGGAGGCTTGTTTAAAAAGTTGAACTGGTCCTCTTTGAATTATCTCCACGCTTGGGTGAAGGCCATTTCTGGCGGGATCAACGCACAGTTTACACTGTTCCGTTCATACGCTGACATATCTAAAGATATACTTAATTATTTAAAAAGTCAACAAATAGCCATGCACAAATAGCCATGCTGAAATAAGAAAACGATTGACAATGTGCTGGCGGTAGGTGTAGCTTCCCGTTGCCAGCAAAGAAACTGGCTGTGTTGGATAATAACAAAACTTTCATACTGTCGTTGTTTTGGGAAGGCAGGTGACCACGGCGTGGGTCTCCTGCCCATTCGGGCTTAACGAAAGCCCTTTGCAGTCTAAGTTGCAAAGGGCTGTTTCGGTCGGACATGACCGATTTCAAACCTATTGAAGAAGGCCAGGTCAAGCACCCTTTTGTTTAGCGGCGTTTTTTTCATGAACCCTACCCTAATGGCTCTTGTTAGGGAATAAATTCGTTTCTGGGCTGTTTTACGGTTACAAGGGGGTGACGTTTTCCGCCTGTGGGCCTTTTTGACCGGCTGTGACTTCCATCGTTACGCGCTGCCCTTCTTTATAAGGATTTATGGCCATTGCTGTTAATAGCACTATGGTGGACAAATACATCTTTGCCGCCTTCTTGTTCGATGAAACCAAAACCTTTTGCATCGTCAAACCACTTGACTTTGCCTTCTACAATAACTGACATAAATTTCTCGTTAAATACCATTGTTAGGTGTTACCGTGGCTTGACTGATCCAACCATGCTCAATTATAACCTGTATAGGATCGCAAGAACGGACATTCAAAACTTTTAACCAGTTGACGAACCCACAGGCTCCAAACGACCCACAACGGAAGTTGGGGTTAATTAACCCCAAGTTGGCAACACAATTATTTAATCTTCCTAAGCGGACACCCAGGAAAGATTCCTGAGCGCGTAGCGCGAATAAGGGGTCTGAAGTCCAGTGAAGATAGATGGCCTGTTTGCAGTTTAGCTTACTTCATACCCCACAGTTGCTTTGGGCATAAACAAGCGAATAAAAAACTTTTCAATTTCAACCAGTATGAACACACTTGAAGCGACGGCGACTATCATTTGCCAAGTATGCGTGTCCAACTCAGCGGTACCAAATAACATTTGCATGGGTGGCCAATAGGTAAAAGCCATTTGGAATAAGATTAGCACTACAATCGCCAGCCACACCAGCCGATTACCGAACAGGCCATGCAGATTGAGCACGGAATGGTGCAAATAGCGGCTATTGAAGACATAAAATATTTCAAACATCACCAGCGTATTCAGAGTGACCGTCCGTGCTTCTTCAATCGAGGTACCCAATGATCTCTCCCAGAGAAACAGGCCGAAAGAACCGGTTACCATAATGAGCGACACAAACAGGATGCGCCAAATCAAAAACGCCGACAGTAACGGCTCATCAGGCTTCCTGGGCATGCGACCCATAATGTTTCGCTCCGGCGGCTCAAAGGCAAGCGTCAGCGACAACGTCACCGCAGCAATCATGTTCACCCATAATATTTGTGCCGGGGTGGGGCAATGTTTTACCTAGCCAGGAATTTTCTCCGAAAAAGTTTTTCAAGTTCCAAAATAGTAAACACGCCAACACCGATGGCGATAATCTCCAGGCCATGCACGAAATCCACCGGGCGGGT
>JAYVGW010000341.1:0-5432 GCA_043771735.1 Methyloglobulus sp. | reverse complement strand
AAGCATTGATCCGTTCAAAGCCACTCAACGGCTAGCTGCGCTGCTCGCGGAAATCCCAAAAATACTCGGCGTTGCATCCGATCATGTGTTCCTAAAAATTCGTCGCAAACAGAAAAGTACCGAGCAATACCAAAAGCTGGGCGATAACAGGCATTTCCATATCATCGAAGAAAACGGCTGTAAGCTACAGGTCAATTTTGAAGATTACTTGGACACTGGCTTATTTTTGGACCACCGTCCTATCCGCTTGATGATCCAGCAACAAGCGAAAGGTAAGCGTTTTCTGAACCTGTTTGCTTATACCGGCAGCGCAACAGTCCATGCGGCGGTCGGCGGCGCAGCAGCCACGACCACGGTTGATATGTCCAATACTTATCTCGACTGGGCAAAGGCCAATCTGGCACTAAACGAGTCGCAAGGCAACCATGAATTCATCCAGGCCGATTGCCTGGAATGGCTTGAGAAGGAAGCAAAGCACCTTTATCCTGGGCAGTATGACCTGATTTTTCTCGACCCACCGACCTTTTCCAATTCCAAACGCATGGACGACGTATTCGATATACAAAAAGATCATGTGTCATTAATTCAACAGGCAGCGACCTTATTAGCACCCGATGGCATGTTGTATTTTTCGACCAATTTTCGGCGATTTGCACTTGATAAAGAAGCACTTGCAACACTAAAAATTGAGGACATAACCGCAAAAACCATACCAGAAGACTTTATCCGCAACCCTAAAATCCATTATTGTTGGAGGATTCAGCATGACACGCACCGTTAAAATCCAGGTTTCTGGGCGGGTCCAAGGCGTTTATTTTCGCCGGTTTACCCAAAATAAGGCCAAAGACTTAGGTGTAAAAGGTATAGTCAAAAATCTGGAAGATGGCCGCGTAGAAATTATCGCCCAAGCTGAAGCCGACATCTTGGAGCCCTTTATCCAGTGGTGCCACAAAGGCCCAATCACGGCACGGGTAGATAAGGTGGAACTGGTTGAGATGCAAGCGCATGAAAATGTATTTGACACGTTTGAAGTTGTTTAGGGAATCTTTGTAATGCCTATATTTATCAATAAAAATGCCTTGATTACTGGCGCTGCCAAACGCATAGGGGCCGCTTGCGCCCGCTTGCTGCACAACCAAGGCTGCAATGTCCTATTGCATTATAGGTCATCAAAACCAGAGGCCGAGCTACTCTGTGCTGAACTCAACCAAAAACGTCAGGATTCAGCGAAGCTGGTGCAAGGCAATCTGCGGAATATGGCAGAACTGGATGTCGTCGCCCAAATGGCTTTGTCGAGTTGGGGTGGCGTGGATGTGCTCATCAATAATGCCTCATCTTTCTACCCTACGCCTTTAGCTGACGCGAGCGAAGAGCAATGGGACGACTTGTTGAGCAGCAACCTGAAAGCGCCTTTTTTCCTGTCCAAAGCCTTATCTGACGGTTTGGCAGGCCGCCAGGGCTGTATTGTCAACATCGTAGATATTCATGCCGAGCGTGGCCTGCCAAATTATCCCGTTTACAGTATTGCCAAAGCCGGTTTAGTGGCTATGACCAAGATTTTAGCCAAGGAACTCGCGCCTGCAATCAGGGTCAATGCGGTTGCCCCCGGCGCAATGCTCTGGCCGGAAACTGGCCTTTCAGAACAAGAAAAAAAAGAAATCCTGGAACGCGTACCACTAGCGCGGTGCGGTTCGCCTGACGATATTGCCAAAGCTGTGCTGTATTTGGTTAGAGATGCTGAATACGTAACCGGGCAAATCCTTACAGTGGACGGTGGCCGGACATTGTTCAGTTGAACCCGAAAAAACCAAAATCAGCTTCACTAGGCTAGGCGTTATCAAGCGCTAAACGCTGCTTCTCCAACAATTGTTTGATCCCAGATGTCGCCAATTCTAACATCTGGTCAAGCTCTTCCTTCCTAAAGGCATGGCCTTCGGCAGTGCCTTGCAGTTCGATAAAGGCAGAAGCATCGTTCATCACCACATTCATGTCGGTTTCGGCCTGGCTGTCTTCGGCATAGTCCAAGTCCAGTATCGGCACGCCTTGGTAGATGCCTACAGACACCGAAGCGATTTGTCCGTGGATGGGGTTGGTTTTAATTTTCTTGCTTTTAAGCATTTTTTGTACCGCCAGCGACAAGGCAACAAATCCGCCGGTAATCGAAGCCGTACGTGTACCACCGTCGGCCTGCAACACGTCACAATCAATGGTGATGGTATTTTCGCCCAGCGCTTTCATATCGACTGCGGCACGTAGTGACCGTCCGATTAAGCGTTGAATCTCCATTGTGCGTCCACCCTGCCTGCCTTGGCTGGCTTCGCGGCCCATCCGGGTATGGGTGGAACGCGGCAACATGCCGTACTCGGCGGTGATCCAGCCCTCCCCTTTGCCCTTGAGAAAGCGCGGTACATTATTGAAATCAACACTTGCTGTGCAGAGTACGCGGGTTTCGCCAAATTCCACCAACACCGAACCTTCTGCATGTTTGGTAAAACCACAGGTAAATTTAATGTCTCTCAGTTGATTTGCATCGCGTCCGCTCGGCCTCATGAATACTCCATTCTAAACCAGTCATAAAGCCTGCCAGTATACCTGAAATGGCCTGGTTTAGGTTTTACTTGAGTGAGGACTTAAGGCTTTACCAATGCTTGCTTAAACTCTTCGATTGTCTGTGGACGGTTTTCGGGCTTGGGCTCCATCGCCCAATCAATCGCTTTCAAAAGATATTCGGGATATTTCCGGTTAAATGCTTTTACGGCAGGAACCAGGTGGTCTTTTTGTATTCTTTCTGACGAGACCATCGGTGCTTTACCTTCCAGACAGGTACGCATACTTGCACCTATCGCGTAAATGTCCGTCCATGCTCCCAGTTGTGCGTTAACGTCATATTGCTCAATTGGCGAATAGCCTGGGGTTAAAACCGTATCCAATTTATTGATGCGCGTAGTGCTGATACGTTGGATTGCGCCAAAATCCAGCAATAAAGAATTGTTGCCTGGGCGCACTAAAATATTGCCGGGTTTGATATCAAGATGGATAAAATGCTGGCCATGGATATAGTTGACGCCTGTCAGCAAAGAACCAAACACCGCCAATAAAAACCCCTCAGTGATCGGCAGCATTTTCTTGGTTATCAACTTATCCAGCGTCACTCCGTAGTCATAGGTCATAACCATGTAGACCGTATCATTGGCCCTAAAAAAATTGGTCACTTCGACGATATTAGGGTGTTTCAGGGCGGCCAGGACTTTGGCTTCTTCAAAAAACAACGCCCGTCCGCGCCGGAACATCGCTTTCGCTTCGTCGCTATTGGCGACTACGACATTATTCCAGGTGCGGTGGGCAAGCTTTCTGGGCAGATATTCCTTAAGCGCCACCTGGAACTGGTCCGCCATCTGACGCGCCAGATAAACTGAGCTAAATCCGCCATGCGCCAATTCCCGCTCTATCATATACTGGTCTATAATGGTGCCGGTTTGTAGATAATTCCAGGCTTTGGGGTAGGTTTGCGGATCGTAATATTCAGCCATATATGTTGGATAGTCTGGTGCAAACTAAAGTATAGGTGAAATAATGATAAGAAGCATGACCGCGTTCGCAGCAAATGAGACCCAAGTCACAAATTTGACGATTAGCTGCGAACTGCGTTCAGTCAATCATCGTTATCTTGATGTCTCCTTGAAATTGCCAGACCGTTTGCGGTTTGCCGAAGCCGATATCCGGTCCATAATTAGCGCGAAAATAAGCCGTGGCAAAATAGAATGTGCTTTAACTTATAAAAAACAAGGCAAGCAACAAAATTTTATTGTCGATCCTGATGCCGTAGTGGCACTGATTGCAGCGACCAAACTGATCGAACAACAAATGTACTCCTCACTGTCATTCTCTGCGCTGGATGTACTCGCATTTCCTGGTATCCAACAGGAATCTGAACTCGATATAACCGACATCAGTCCAGGAATTAACGACCTAGTCACAGCCACTGTCAAACAACTTTTAGAAACCAGGGCAAGGGAAGGCAGGCAGCTAAAAGCCTTGATTGAAGAACGCTGCGTGAAAATTCAAGGCTTTATCGAGTCGGCCAACCTGCGAATGCCCGAAGTGCTTACCGCCTTGCGCAAAAAATTGACTGACAGGATTGCAGAACTGGCCGTGCAACCGGATTTTGACCGCCTCGAACAAGAGCTGGTGTACCTTGCCCAAAAACTGGACATTACCGAAGAACTGGATCGACTGGACACCCATGTCAACGAAGTGCTAAGGGTATTGGATCAACCCGACCCCGTAGGCCGACGGCTGGATTTTTTGATGCAGGAATTGAACCGCGAAGCCAACACATTAGGTTCTAAATCGGTAGATAAAGACATGACACAAATTTCCATCGAACTTAAAGTGCTTATCGAGCAAATCCGTGAGCAAGTCCAAAACATCGAATAGTAAAAAATAGCATGAGTACCGGCAAACTTTACATTATTTCTGCGCCTTCTGGGGCAGGCAAAACCAGCCTGGTCAGGCAATTGATAACCGAAGTAGATAACTTGATCGTTTCAATATCCCATACCACGCGTCCGATACGACCCGGTGAAACCAATGGTGAAGACTACTACTTCATTACCCCGGCTGAATTTCAGGCCTTACTGAACAATCATGACCTCCTGGAGCATGCCTCGGTATTTGACAATTATTACGGCACGTCTAAAACAACCGTTGAAAAAAACCTGGACCAAGGTGTTGATGTTATCCTCGAAATTGACTGGCAAGGCGCCCAGCAGATAAAAAAGTTACGGCCTGAAAGCATATCCATTTTTATACTGCCGCCGTCAACAGAAATTCTCCAGCAACGGCTACAAAACCGGGGCCAAGACGAAGATCACGTCATTGCCCGCCGTATGCGTGATGCTGTAACAGAAATGAGCCATCACAGTGAATTTGATTATCTTTTGGTCAACGATGTATTTGAACGCGCCCTCACCGAACTCAAAAGCATTATCATCGCCAACAGATTGACAAAAGACAGGCAGCAACAACACCTAAAGCGCCTTATAGCAGCGCTGTTATCGTCAAACTGAGATCTGGGGGAGATCAGTGGGGCAGCAAAACTTAGTTGTGTTTAATCGCCTAAACTAAAAGTGAGTTGTGTATATGGGTATTTGTTCAGTTACAGTAGATATTCTTACATCTCACAAATAAGGCATACCATCCAAAATTAAGTGCCGATTGTATAGGCAACCTATCGTGTCAGTTCAAGATTCGTCGTTAGTGCAATATTTGAGAAACTCCTTTACAGGTGGCCTAAGCTCGGTAATGTTAGCGTTGGCCTTTTGTGCAATAACGAAAGGGAGTCGCTATTTTTGCGAAAGCTTGTTTTGGGCATCCCAGCCCAAGCAAGCGGCAAAAACTTAACGCGACCGCTAATGCCTGCGGCTGCCCCA
>JAYVGW010000340.1:0-15218 GCA_043771735.1 Methyloglobulus sp. | reverse complement strand
ACTGCCAAAGCATCATGGATGCAGTCGCCTTGCCGTTATGATGCAACATGCCATCGTCTTCTGATCGGGCGGGTTGTGTTGGGTTAAAGGCAATGTCGGGCAATAAGAATGCTTGCTCCCGTTGAAACAAGTGGTTTACGGCTGTAACCAAATGTGGGTGTGAACGCCAGTTTTTCCTGAGCGTATAGCGGTGCTGCGCTTGTGATTGCGCTTCAAGGTAGGAATAAATATCTGCGCCACGAAATTTATAGATCGCTTGCTTAGGGTCGCCGACCAAAACCAGGGTGTGGCTGGCGGCGGCAAAAATACTGGAAAAAATATGCCATTGGTTGTTGTCGGTGTCTTGGAACTCGTCAATCAGCGCCGCATTGAAGCGTTGCCTGAGTTCGCCGATTAATTGTAGTGATCGCTCACCTGCTAATGCTTTTGCCAAGTGCGTGATTAAATTGTCGAACGACCAAAGGTTGGTTTGTTCTAACTGTTTGTCCAATTCTACCCGTAAAATTTCAAGTAAACTCCTACGTAAGGCAACCGTGATTTGTTGCGCCTTTGCCGCCAAGTTATCAAACGGTTGGGTATCAAGATTTAATGAAGCCAGGAACTCGATTTTCCGCTCATCACCAGTTTGGGCTTTATTGGCCCTGAATTGAGTACCGTTCAGCCCGTTAAGCAAACCGTTGTAAGTCAGCAAAGATAAAGCCTCAGCACTTGGAAAATGCAAGGTATTGCCCTGTAACCACTCGCCTAAGTCACTGCTATGTCCTGTAAATGTCTCTTGATAACTAGCTTTGAAGGATTTTCCAGTGAACTGTGCATCGACCTTTTGGGCGCAACTCGCCAGTTTCGTCCTCGCGTTATCCGCCAGTTGCTTCAACTCAGCTAAAGTAATATCCAACGGTTGTTCGTCAGGATAGATCAGCGCATCGTCGGAAACATTATTAATGCTACCAAGCAAAGCATCCGGCGAGTTGAGGTCTTTGGTCAGTGCCGCAATTTCCCACGCCGTTCGGTTTTGGACGTGCCGCCGCCAGAAATCATCGGCACAGGCTTGTTTGATAGCTGACAGGTCGTCGGTCAGTTCGGCATCAAACAGTTGCCCACTGGCAAGCGCATGTTCCCTGAGTACGCGCTGGCAGAAACCGTGGATGGTGAAAATACCGGCTTGGTCAATGTCCAGCAGCGCCAAGTCCAGGCGACGTTTGATTGTTTCCTGCGGCAGAGTGATCTGCGCCAGCCACGTACTGATCGTGCTGTCCACAGCATCAACGTGACCTGCCAAAGCCCTTTTTGCATCGGCAAGCCTGCTACGGATGCGGTCTTTAAGTTCTTCGGTTGCCGCTTTGGTAAAGGTAACAACCAACACTTTATCAATCGGCACGTCCTGTTCGACCACCAAGCGCAACACCAGCATGGCGATGGTGTAGGTTTTGCCCGTACCCGCGCTGGCTTCGATCAGGCTGATGCCTTTGTGTAATTGAGTGCTTACCGGATCGAAGTCTCTACAATCCATGTGCCGCACTCCAAGCTGGCAACAGCAATGTTTCACACTGTTGCTCGAATCTATCAGTCAGGATCAATCCCATATCGGCGACGTTACCATACAGTTGCCTGAGTTCATGTTCACTCGCATACGTTATTGCGGTGGACAAAGATTCCCTTGCGGCATCCAGCGGCGACTTCACTGCTCTTTGTTTATCCGCTTGTCCGAGATAGGCCAATGCCGCTTCTACAAAAAAAGCATCCGGCTGCTGCTGGCCTAGTCGATAAATTTCAATAAATTGCGGCAAATAATTTGGATCCCAAATATCATGCGCTAATAGCAAATCTTCATCTGCACTGATTAAAACCGTTTTTTGTTTTTGTGTGTGATTAATAAGTAAGTGCTGCAACCAGGCGGCAACAAAATCCTTCCCTTTTAAATTAGCGTAACGATAGTGCAGGCTGCCATTTTGAAAACGATTGCCCAGTTTGCCTACCAGCCGATAGCCGCCGATTTTTAGGTCAACGGCAAGGTCATCCAAAGGCAATCCTATGTCAGTCGCTTTTATGCGTTCAACAAATTCCTGCATGGCAAGTTGATGTTGCCCGAATTCTACGACACCGGCTGTGCCGGACAACCATAAACCCTGGGCTTGCAGTTTTTTAAGCGATACCTTAGAACCAGCAAGCAACTGCCGTATCCATTCCTGATTAAGGTCATATAGGCTGAGTTCAATGGTCGTAAAAGGTTCACGTTCCTGCGTTTCTACGACAATGCCCGTATAGCGCAAATGCAGTTGGTGGCGCATGAAATAACGCTGCGGATGCTGAAAAAATCGGAACAAATCACTTAATTCGATCACTTCTTCAGTTTCGGTATGGATTGCACCTTGCCACCATAAAGCAGGGTCAGGTTTGGGCGCTGATAAGGTTTTGGCGGTTTCGCAATCCGTTTCCGAAAAACTGAACAAATCGCCAGTGCCATCAAAATAACGTTTGCTGAAGGGCTGTAATGGGTGGCGGGTAATCAGCCCAGACAGTTGGTAATAATCCCTCAACACATCCAGCAATTCAGTGACGACAACCGAAGGTGGAATGGTTTCGTTATTCGCCTGCGATTGCCCAATGTAAGTGATGATTAATTGCTGCCGGGCAGACAACAGGATTTCCAAGAATTGATAGCGGTCATCCGCCCTACGTGATCGGTCGCCTTTGCGAAAGTGCTGTGCAATTAAATCGAAAGTCGGATTGCGGTCAACTTTGGGGAATTCGCCTTCGTTAACACCCATCAAGGCAATGATCTTGAAAGGGATGGAACGCATGGGTAGCATGGAGCAAAACGTCAGTTGCCCACGCAAAAAGCCGTTGGCGGATTTGCGTTCGGCGACCATGCCTTCCAGCCATTGGATGATGACTTGCAGCTCGACGGGCTCGCTATGTACCTCTGCGAGATTCCCTGACAACTCCAGCAATAATTCTTTGAGTTGTTGGCGTTCCACCAGATTAGCCTTCAAATCGGACTTGCCCAGCAATTGGTCAGCATAATAATAAAGCTGAGAACCCCATGCTTTAAGGGATTTGGCCTGTTTCAGTTCCGCTTTGGTCTGAAACAGCAGTTGTAAGAAATCATGCAGTCCACCGAGCGCATCAGCCGAGGAGCCTTCAATATGCTCGTAAGGCAGGACATCATCGACAAATTCATCCTCATGGCCTACCGCATAACCCATCAGCATCCTGTCCAGTGCGGCTTGCCAAGTGTGTTCATTTAATTCCGGCAAGCCTAATTCCTTTTTATGTAACCCCGATTGCCCCCAACGCACGTTGGTGTCTTGCACCCAGTATTTGATTAATTCAAGGTCGGTTTCAGAAAGGCCAAAAGTCGGGAAGACATCGGCACGTTCCAGAAGATCCAGTACACTTTGCCAACCCAGGCGGCTTTGGCTTAGATCCAAAAACCGTATGAACGTGTCCAATGCCTGATTATCAAGCCGCAAACTGCGGTCGGCGATAGCGTGCTGAATATCGCTGAATACGGCGGATATAAACGGCTCGTAAAGTTGAATGTCTGGTGCCATCACCGCAATATCGCGTAGTTGTAGCGTTGGATCGTTTTCCAACGCCTGTAACAACTGGTTTCTCAGGACTTCAACTTCGCGTTTTCTGGAATGGCAGGCATGCAGGCCGATAGAGCCGTCTTTTTCCAAGACTTGGCCGGAAACCGCATTATTTAAAATATCGTTCTGTAACTGCTGGAGATTATTAGGCTTTGCAACCGCTTCAAAACTTTCCGGTTCAAAATCAAACTGGGTGAATTCCAATAGTATTTCCTGGAATTCACGGCCTTGTTGACCTAGACTGGCTAACAATGGATGCCCGGTAACTTCATCATCAAGAGAAAGTTGGCGTTTGCTTGCCAAATCAGCCCAGTAGGTTTGTGCCGGATTAAGCAGGTAAAGATGGACATCGCAATGTTTCGCCAGGCTCTGTAGATAATTCAAAAACAACGGCGGCATGGTATTTACGCCAAACACAGAAATCCGTTCCGGTAACTGATGGCTTAATGAGCCTTCCGAGGAGTTGTTCAATTTGGCGATCACATCCAACCATAATTCGCCGCGATGTTTATTGCTAATTTGCACGGTTAACTGGTACCAGAGAGCTTTCTGCCAGCGTTCAACGTCAGTGTCATATAAAAGATGCCCTTTTTGCCATGCCGACAGCAAATCAGGACGCATGATCTGGTATTGGTCGAAAATCTGCGCCAACTGTTGGGCTAATTGGTAGCGTTTTAAGGCTTGGTTGGTATCCGACAAGTACTGTTTTAACGGTAAACAATCAGCATTTTCCAGATTGCGCAGCAACGCTTCCAAGCGCCAAAGGATGAGGCTGCGGTCGAATGCTGCATCATTGACTTTACTATCTAACTGCTGGGCAATAAAACTGAAAAACTTGCCAGGAAACAAAAATTGGTAATTCGCCCACACCTGAAATCGGCTGGCCAATTGTTGCGATAACCACCGTTCCATTCCCTGGCTCTGGATCAGAAAGACCTCTTTTGTGAAAGGCGAACCCAGCGGCGCATTGGAAATGACCGATACCAGATGCCCGACCAGATTTTCAGTTTTGTTGGAGCTGTGTAGAATAAACATGCAGTTTTTTCAAAGCCGTGTGGAAACCATTATCGCTTATTATGCTTAAACTTGGGATAATCTAGGTTTAATTGGATAGAACACAGATGACGCTGAGTTAAACGGATTTTACTTGTTTTTATCAGTGCTTATCAGTCAAATCCGTTTCATCCATGTCCTATTTTTGGTGGTAGTGGATTAAACCTGTATTTTGGAGTGACAAACCTAGGTTTGTCACTCCGCCTAGCATTAAGTTACAGGTTTAACCCATTGCCTTGGTTGGTATAACTGCTGAATAGCTACTATTTTTAGACAATGAAAACAGGCATCATAGGATTAGGCGCGATGGGGCAGGGCATGGCAAGATGGCTTGCCAGTGCAGGTTATCTGACTGCTGTTTATAACCGCACCGCAAGCAAAGCCCAAGACTTGGCGGAAGAGCTTAATATTACCGCCTGCCTACAGCCCGAAGACCTCGCCGCAAAGGTGGATTTGGTGCTGATCTGTGTTTCCGCCGATCAGGATATGCTGGAGATGATTACGGTGATTAGCAAGACCATCAAACCCGGCTCAATCGTAGTCGATATGTCCACGGTGAGCAGCGAAACCGCAAAAATTGCCGTCGCCATGCTGACGGAAAAACAGGTGGCTTTTCTGGATGCGCCCGTTTCCGGGGGAGTTGAAGGTGCGAAAAACGGTACATTGTCTATGATGGTGGGTGGCAGTGCCGATGTTTTGGAGCAAGCACGACCCGTATTGGCGACTATGGCATCCCGTATCACCCACATGGGTGCAACAGGAACAGGTCAGGCAACCAAAGCCGTCAATCAGATTATGGGTGCTGGCATCAACCAAGCCGTCACCGAAGCATTGGCCTTTGCCCAGGCACAAGGCTTACCGATGGACAAAGTGATTGATGTCATTTCGGCGGGTGCGTCAGGCAACTGGTTTTTGCAACACCGTGGATTGACCATGACCAACAACATGTTCGCACCTGGTTTTAAAGTGGCACTGCACTATAAAGATTTGAAAATCTGTCAAACAATGGCGGAGCAAGTTAACGTCTCCATTCCGCTCAGTGCGATAACGGTTGCCGATTATGCCAAATTGATGACCGAAGGGTATGGGGATGAGGATATTTCGGCATTGTTCAGGTTGAAAAGGAAGTAGCCGATATGAAAAACGCAATGCGGGAAATCGCAGATGCGAATTCCCTGTGCCCCGTTTAGTAGGCTACGCTAAGAATTTTGCTGCGATCTCTTTGCTAGGTTTTCTGTTGAGGATTATGGTTGCACCAATGCGACCTAAATTGGCATAGAAACTAAGCATCGTCCAGCTCTTCCATAGCGATGGCGGTTTTATTCCATCGGTAATTGGGCGCTATGCTAATCAGCAGGGTCAATAAAGTGGCGACATAAGGCACTGATTGCACTGCTAATACGGATATCCAAAGGCGACCACTGAGGTTATCGAAGTGTTCTGTGTTACTCATGAATATGATGGCTGTAACCAATAGGACGAGCAATAACAATTCTTCCCTTATGGTCATCAAACCGGTAAATAATGGGCCTTGTTTTTCATACTTTGGCGTACGCATGAATGGTTTGCCATTGATAAATAAGCCTTGTATCGTACCTTTTGCAACGGTGTGGGTTAAGGACAGGCCAGTCAAGGACGCGCCAATAGATTGCCAAACAGAACAAGGTACCCGCACTTGATAAAGCCACAAGCTACGGATTATTTTAAAGCTGAACAAGCCGATGGTTGGCAATAGAAAAGCGGTGATCGGCAATTCTACGTTAGGCCTACTGCCTTCTATTTTAAAGTCATGGATAAAAAGGCGGTCTAAGAAAATTAACACCTGATCTAAGACATTTGTGCCACCTGAGCTGTGCAAATCTTCAATCAAAATATCAAATAGAGGGCTAAATTTTATGCCATACCAGATCATCCCCGTTAGCACCAGGCTGGCAGTGGTAAATAACAATGCCAGCGCATCGGAAAACCAGGGCAGCCAGCCGGCTACGAAGTAATAGCGTTGGGCGGAGGTTAACGGGGATTTTTTTGACGGGATAAAACTGCGCCAATGGGCCTTGATGATTTGCATGGCGCCATAGACCCAGCGATACCGTTGCGTCATATAACCGGACATGGTGTCCGGCATCAGTCCCTTGCCGAAAGAGTCTTTGCAATAGACCGAATCATAGCCTGCTTCATAAAGCCTAAGCCCGAGTTCGCTGTCTTCGCAAATGCACCACTGCGCCCAGTTGCCGACTTCGAGCAAGGCCGATTTTCTGACCATCGTCATCGTGCCATGTTGGATGATGGCGTTGTATTCATTACGCTGCACCATGCCGATATTGAAGAAACCGGCGTATTCCCAATAACAAAATGACTTGAAGGCACTGATGTGCAGGTCACGGTAGTCTTGGGGTGATTGCACAAAACCGACATTTTCATTGTCGAAGTACGGCACCATGCGTTTTAGCCAGTCTGGCGAGAGGATGTAATCGCTGTCGATCACGGCGATGATTTCCGCATCGCTGGCGGTTTGTTCCAAGGCGTGGTTGATCGCCCCCGCCTTAAATCCAGGCCAGTTTTCCAGATGGAAAAACCGGAATTTTGGCCCTAGCCGTTTGCAGTCTTCTTCCACAGGCTGCCAAACCGCAGGGTCTTTGGTGTTGTTGTCCATGACCAGGACTTCAAGATTGGGGTAGTCCACTTTCGCCAAGGCTTCTAGCGTTTTACGCACCATTTTAGGCGGTTCGTTATGGATGGGGAGATGCAGCGATACCTTAGGATACTTAAAATCAGCGGCAGGTTCTAAGGGCTGGAATGTACGTGCCGTTTTTCGATGCCAGACGATTTCGGCAATTTCTAAGCTTTCGATGAGTAAAATAATGAGCGCCATGATTTGCATCAATACTATCAGCACCCAAAAGGCAATAGATAGACTGGTTTGATACTGTTGGGCACCGATAGAAACCGTCCAGAAAATAAAAGATGCCGCAAGGTTGGCAACCACACCGAAAAACAATATGCCGGGCAGCTTCATGGAGTTACGGGTGTATAAAAACACGCCCATAATAAGGATACTGAAAACAGCTGCCCCTGTCGCCCAGTGTTCCCAGGTTGGCAGGGTCATGACTTCGCCATTCATTGGAAATTTGAGTTGCCTGTCGGCGTTGAAAAGTCCCCAATAAGCACCAGCTGTACCTTCATTGGTACGTTTCCAAGGTTGATCGAACGCTTCAATGACATAATAAGCCAGTTTTTCTTTGGCAGCGCGGTTAAGGAATTCGCGCAGGAATTTGGCTTGATTGTTTTTGGATGCCGTCGCGTGAATGTAGGGTTGCCCATCTGAAGGCCAGCCCACTTCGGTAATCACGATAGGCTTATTGGGGAATGCCACTTGCAAATCATGGTAACGGTCAAAAACATAATCGACGGCTTCATCAACAGAAATACCTTCCCAATAGGGCAGGAAATGCGCGCCGATATAATCGACTTCTTTGGCAAGGTCAGGGTTTGCTAGCCATCTGTCCCAGGTTTCCGAGGTGCTGACGGGTCGCCAAGTACGTTTTTTGACTTCACGGATGTATTCGATTAATTGTTCTTTGGGAATATCGTTACGGAGTAATACTTCATTGCCCACCATCAACCTTACAATTCTATTGTTGTCTTCTCGGCTTAACTGAATAAGGGTTTCGATTTCTTGGCGGTTTTTTTCCTTATCGACACCTATCCATGCGCCTAGGGTTACGTTGAGATTATGTTTGACAGCCAGCTCAGGAACTTTATGTAGGCCTTGTAGTACGCTGTAGGTACGGATGGCATGGAATTTTCCCTCCAACAAAGCTAAATCTTTATCTATGTCTTTTTCGTTGTAGACGAGGGTTTTTTTGGTCTCAAGGGTTTCATCTTTCTTGGTAGGATCGAAAGTGACTCCCATCGTGGTGCTGGTCCACGGCTCTAGCTGGAGCGGGTTGTTGATGTAACTCCATATATTGAAATTAATCGCGACCAGCAAGGCAAGAGAAAGTATTATGGCTAACGTTCTTATCATCGTTTTACTCGGTGGTGTTCGCGTATTTCAAAAAAATTATACCTACAGCGGCTTTGCTTAATTTTAGGGATATGAAGTAAGTCAGTTTTTCTTGAGGTAAATATCGGTAATTGTGCCGGTTATCATTTCTGCCGCAAAACCCAAGGTTTCTGATAATGTTGGATGGGGGTGGATAGTTAAACCAATATCTTCCGCATCGGCACCCATCTCCAAGGCCAGGACGGCTTCTGCAATTAATTCACCTGCGTTGGTGCCGACAATGCCAGCACCAAGGATACGCCCTGTGCCTTTTTCGCAGATTAATTTAGTGATGCCTTCCTTGCGGCCAATACTTAAGGAACGGCCACTTGCTGCCCACGGGAAGGCGGCTTTGTCGTATTCTATGCCTTGTTGTTTGGCTTGGTTCTCGGTCAAACCCATCCAGGCAATTTCGGGGTCAGTGTAGGCAACATTGGGGATGGTTAAGGCATCGAATGCCGCTTTATGGCCAGCAGCGACTTCGGCGGCCACTTTCCCTTCGTGCGCTGCTTTGTGGGCGAGCATGGGGTTACCGACAATATCGCCGATGGCGAAGATGTGGTTGATATTCGTGCGTTGTTGCTTATCGACAGCGATAAAGCCTTGTTCGTCAACTTTGACACCCGCCTGTTCAGCGGCAATAACTTTGCCGTTGGGTCTTCTGCCGACAGCGACTAGCACTGAATCAAACAATTCAGATTCTGGCGCATCTTTGCCAGAAAAAGAAACTTTTAAGCCTTTGCTTTGTGCTTCGATGGAGGTTACTTTAGATTCAAGCCAGATGTTCTTATATTGCTTTTTTATCCGGCGGAATAGCGGTGTAACCAAATCCTTATCGCAACCTGGAATGATTTGATCCATCAACTCGACGACACTGATTTCCGATCCCAAAGCATGATAAACCGTCGCCATTTCCAGCCCGATAATGCCGCCGCCGACAATAAGTAATTTTTTAGGGATTTGTTTGAGTTCCAGTGCATCCGTTGAATCCATCAAGCGTGGATCGTCGTAAGGGAATGACGGGATTTTAGTGGGATGCGAACCTGCGGCAATAATTGCCTGGTCGAATTGGACTGTCGTTATCGTGCCTTGTTCGTTTTCTACACTGATGGTGTTGGCTGAGGTAAACTTGCCAAAGCCTTGTACTAAGGTTATTTTTCGTTGCTTAATTAGACCAGCCAAGCCATCGTTCAGGGTTTTGGTGACGCTGGCTTTCCAGGCGCGAACCTTATCAAGATCAATTTTTGGCTTGCCGAAATTGATGCCGTTTTCTCCGAATTCTTCCGCTTCATGGATAACGAGTGCCATGTGCAGCAAGGCTTTTGAAGGTATGCAGCCGACATTCAGACAAACGCCACCCAAAACAGGGTAGCGTTCGATCAAAACGACTTGCTTGCCTAAGTCCGCAGCGCGGAAGGCGGCGGTATAGCCCCCAGGGCCGCCGCCCAACACGACGATTTCTGTTTTTAGTTCATTACTTACTGGATTGCTTGCCATTGATTGTTCTCCTTTAAAGTAACAAACGTCTGATATCACTTAAATTTTGTTTGATATGCGCCATAAAGCGTGCGCCTTCTGCGCCGTCTATCACACGGTGGTCGTAGGTTAAATCCAGCGGCAGCATCAGCCTGGGGATAAATTCATTGCCGTTCCAAACCGGTTGCATTTTGGCGCGGGTAACGCCCAGGATGGCGACTTCCGGCGCATTGACTATCGGCGTAAACGCCGTGCCGCCAATGCCACCCAAACTGGAGATGGTTAGGCAGCCGCCTTGCATGTCAGCGGGCATCAGCTTACCTTGCCTAGCCTTATCGCTTTTTTCAGCCAATTCAACAGCCAATTGATTGACGCTTTTGCTATCGACATTACGTAAGACTGGCACGACTAAGCCATTGGGTGTGTCTACTGCAATGCCGATGTTGACATATTTTTTGAGGATAAGATTTTCGCCGTCAGCAGATAGAGAAGCATTAAAGCTGGGAAACTGCTTCATGGCAGCGACCAAGGCCTTGATGATGAACATTAATCCGGTAATTTTTACCTCATCCTTGGCTTTTTCGGCATTCAGTGCCATGCGGAATGTTTCCATTTCAGTGATGTCTGCTTCCTCATGATAAGTTACCATCGGGAGGTTAAGCCAAACACGGCTGAGGTTTTGTCCGGTCAAGCGTTTAATTTTGCTAAGCTTTTGTGTTTCTGTCTCACCAAATTGGGAGAAATCAACGGCAGGGATAGATGGGATGCCTGCGCCGGCTTGCGGTACGCCATCTCTGATGATGCGCTTGACATAGCTTTGGACATCCTCTTTTAGGATGCGGCCTTTACGGCCATTGCCTGCCGATATTTTGGTGATGTCCACACCCAGCTCCCGTGCGAACAGGCGTACGGATGGGGAGGCGTGGGCGGTCACCGAAATGCTGTAGTCAATAATGGGGGTAGGGCTAGGTAAAACGGCAGCAGGTTTGATGGGTTCTGGGATGTTGGCTGGAGCGGCTTGCGCTGGTATTGTAGGTGCTGCCTCTTCCGGTTTCGGTGTTGGCACATCAAGCTTGGCTGGCGTTACATCAGCACCATTCGCCATTACCGTTGCCACTAATGAACCCTCGGCAACTTTATCGCCGGGTTTGATATGCACCTGTTGCACAGTCCCACCCGCGCTGGCTGGAAGATCCATGCTGGCTTTGTCGGTTTCTAGCGTTGCAATGGTTTGTTCCAATGCCACCGTGTCGCCGGGCTTAATCAGCACTTCAACGACATCAATACTGGCAACGCCGCCTACATCAGGGACTTTTATTTCGATTAAATCAGCCATTATTATTTCAATTCCGTCCTATTTTTATCCAGTTAGGTTAGCCAAGGTGCCGTTATGTCAGTGGCTACGCCATATTTTGCGATAGCTTCAGCCACTTTGGCCTTATCCAGTTTGCCTAGGTCTGCCAAACTTTTCAATGCCGCAATGGCAATGTGGAAGCGGTCAACTTCAAAAAATTTGCGGAGATTGTTGCGTGTATCGGATCGGCCAAAACCATCAGTGCCTAGCACAGTGTAAGGGGCGGTAATATAAGCACGGATTTGTTCGGCGAAAGCCCTGGTGTAATCGCTCGCCGCGATGACCGGCCCTTCTGTTTTGCCTAGGCAAAGAGCGACATGCGAAACTTTGGGTGATTCCAGCGGGTGCAAGCGATTCCAGCGTTCACAATGCTGGCCTTCCCGTGCCAGTTCCGTAAAGCTTGGGCAACTCCAAAGGTCTGACTCCACGCCCCAGTCATTACGCAGCATTTCGGCAGCGAATTCAACCTCACGGAAAATAACGCCAGAACCCAACAGTTGGACGCGCGGTGCCTTGTTTTTTGCACTTTGTTTAAAGCAATACATGCCTTTGAGTATAGCGGCTTCCGCCCCTTCAGGCATGGCGGGATGGCTGTAATTTTCATTCATCACTGTAATGTAATAGAAGACGTCTTCCTGCTCCACATACATACGCCGCATCCCGTCCTGAATAATGACAGCCAATTCATAAGCAAAAGTAGGATCATACGAGACACAGTTCGGCACAGTTGCCGACATCAAATGGCTATGTCCGTCCTCATGTTGAAGACCTTCGCCATTCAGCGTCGTCCTGCCCGCCGTACCGCCCATCAGGAAGCCACGGGTGCGTTGGTCAGCAGCCGCCCAGATCAAATCACCGACCCGTTGGAAGCCAAACATGGAGTAGTAGATGAAAAACGGGATCATCGGCACATTGTTAGTGGAATAGGATGTTCCCGCAGCTATCCAGTCACACAGGCCACCGGCTTCGTTGATGCCTTCCTGCAAGACCTGCCCATGCTTGTCTTCTTTGTAGAACATCAACTGACCGGCATCTTGGGGGGTATATAGCTGACCGACTTGTGACCAGATACCCAACTGCTTAAACATGCCTTCCATGCCAAACGTCCTGGATTCGTCAGGGACGATGGGGACGATACGGTTGCCGATGTTCTTGTCTTTTGCCAGGATATTCAACAAGCGCACGAACGCCATCGTGGTCGAAATTTCACGGCCTTCGCCACTGGCTTCCAGCAACGACTTGAAATCACTGAGCGGTGGAATGTCAAGCGTGTATGACTTTGTCCGGCGTGACGGGAGCTGTCCGCCGAGGTCTTCCCGGCGTTTGTGCATATAGGTAAATTCCTTGGAACCTTCAGGAAAGGTCAAATACGGCAGGTCGTGTAATTGTTCGTCGGTTACCGGCAATTCGTAGCGATCCCGGAAGTGTTGTAAGGACACTTCATCCATTTTTTTTGCCTGGTGTGCGGTATACAACGCTTCTCCCGCTGCCCCCATGCCATAGCCTTTTATCGTTTTCGACAGGATTACCGTTGGTTGGCTTATATGATTTGCCGCTGCGTGGAATGCCGCGTAGACTTTTGCAGGGTCGTGGCCGCCGCGGTCGAGTTCCCAGATGTCACGGTCAGACCAGTCGGCGACCATGGCTTTTAGTTCCGGCGTGTTAAAAAAGTGTTCCCGCACATAAGCGCCATCTTTGGATTTGAAAGTTTGGTAATCACCATCCACACAAGCCATCATCCGGGTCGCTAACAGGCCGTCCTTGTCACGGGCGAGCAGTGCATCCCAGCGTTGCCCCCAAACGACTTTTATGACATTCCAGCCCGCGCCTCGGAATTCGCTTTCCAGCTCCTGGATGATTTTGCCATTGCCTCGAACGGGCCCATCCAGGCGTTGCAGGTTGCAATTGATCACAAAGATAAGGTTGTCAAGTTTTTCGCGGCCGGCCATGCCAATAGCGCCCAATGATTCCGGCTCGTCGGTTTCCCCATCGCCCAGGAATGCCCAGACCTTGCGGCCTGTATTATCGGCAAAGCCCCGGTCTTGCATGTAGTGCATGAAACGCGCTTGGTAGATGGCCATAATTGGCCCCAAGCCCATAGAGACGGTTGGAAATTGCCAAAATTCGGGCATTAGCCAAGGGTGTGGGTATGAACATAAACCATTGCCGCTGACTTCTTGGCGGAAATTATTCAAATGGCCTTCCGTTAACCGCCCCATCAAGAAAGCGCGTGAATAATCGCCGGGAGAAGAATGGCCTTGGGTAAAGATCAAGTCGCCAGCAAATTGCTCGGTTGCGGCACGCCAAAAATGGTTGTAGCCAACATCGTATAAGGTGGCGGCCGACGCAAAACTGGCAATATGGCCACCGACATTGGTGTCTTTATTGGCACGCAATACCATCATCATGGCATTCCAGCGCACATAAGAGCGAATGCGTTGTTCAATGGCAAAATCGCCCGGAAATTGCGCTTGCTGGGCAACTGGTATGGTATTGACATAAGCCGTATTGGCGCTGAAAGGAATATCAAAACCAAAATGGCGAGTTACCGCAACTAACCGTTCAATCAAAAAGTGGGCGCGTTCACTGCCCTCTATCTCCAGGACAGATTGCAGGGCTTCAATCCATTCTTTGGTTTCCGCAGGATCTATGTCTTCCTGGCCAGTAATTTCAGACAATAAACTGTTATTCATGTGTTTTCCTGTTGGGGCGGGGCTTGCAATGTTCATAATCGACTAGCGAGATAAAGTTGCTGAATGTCACAAACTGACGGATTCTTTAGTAGGGGTCGAAACGAGATGATCCTGAATGCGTTCATTATCCGCGATATTATATACAAAATTCGGGTGGGGCGTGTTGGATGACGAATAAAGTGAAGTTTTTTTTGGGAAAAACCAGGTTTTTCAATCGGTTCTTGTTGCATGCTTCTTACAGCCCGACAAATTGCCGTTTGTTTGGCAACTCTGCTATTTTAGGCTTTGAAATGCTGGGCGAATGCTGAAGCTGTTAACCCCGATGTAGGCTTTATCTAGCATTTCTCGTAATTGCCAGGTTCAATGCCTGCTCAAATAAAGTTGTGGCATCTTGCCAACTGTACCCGGTCGCTTTTGCCAGGGCGGCATCGGATAAGGCCTGCCATTCTGAGTTAGGCAATTCGAGTACTCTAGTTATCGCAGCACTCAAGTTATCAACATCATCAATATCGCATAGAAAGCCGTTTTTGCCTTCCTCAACAATATCTTCTGGCCCTCCGCATTTGGTCGAAACTGCTGGGCAACGGCAGGCCATAGCTTCCAAAACGGTCAGCCCGAAGCCTTCCGATCTGCTACAACAAAGCCATACGTCGCATTGTCCGTATATTTTACGGATGTCTTCTTGCTTGGGGTTGTATTCAAATTCAAAATAAGGCGGCAATGGCATGCTTTTTTCCGGTTTAGCATTGCCGAAACAGATGATTCTCAACTCAGGAAAATGCGTCTTTACTCGTTCGATCACCTTTAGTGCTGTGTCAATGCCTTTGAACGCTACGTCTGAATACAAAAAGCCCAATGTTGGGATGGCTTGTTTTGCTCGGGCAGGCGCAAAGAAAATATCAAAATCGACACTATTGGGTACGAATGAGACAACAGGATCGTGATAAGTGTTTTGCATTAAGTCCAATAACCACGTTGCAATCGTTATTTTATGTAACGGTAAA
>JAYVGW010000339.1:0-3258 GCA_043771735.1 Methyloglobulus sp. | reverse complement strand
TTGGGCTGAAGGTTATTGTGTGGATACCGTAGGTTTAGATTCAGAAATGATACAAAAGTACGTAAAGTACCAAGAAGACAAGTAATTTTTTAAAATTAGAGGGTGTAAAACTTTCCGTGTAAACCGTCGTTAAATAGTCTCCGGAAGGCGATCCTCGTATAGCATCATAAACTGATTCAGGGCAGGTTTCCAATTGTGGATAGGCATTGACCATCGCTTGGCGGCTTGTTCGATGGCCAGATAGATCACTTTCATGGCCGACCGGTCGCTTGGGAACAGCTTGCGGCGTTCAGTGGCCTTGCGGATGACACTGTTCAGCGATTCAATGGCGTTGGTGGTGTAAATGACCTTCCTGATTTCGTCAGGGTAATCGAAAAATGCAATTAGGTTGACCCAATGCCTGCGCCAAGAGGCACTGATACTGGGATACTGCCTGTCCCCCTGCCGGGCAAAGGCTTCCAGCTCCTGCTCGGCTTCAGCGACGGTGATCGACTGGTAAGCGGCTTTAAGCCCCGCCGCGATGGCTTTGCGGTCTTTCCAACTGACAAACGCCAGTGAATTGCGCATCATGTGTACGATACAAAGCTGCACTTGGGTTTTTGGGAACACACTGGCAATTGCCTCCGGAAACCCGGCCAACCCATCCACACAAGCAACGAACACGTCTTTGACACCGCGGTTCTTCAATTCGGTCAGCACCGACAACCAGGGCTTCGCGCCTTCGTTTTCGGACATCCACAGCCCCAGCAGCTCCTTATGGCCGTGGACATTCACACCCAGCGCCACATAGGCCGCCTTGTTGATGACACGCTTGCCATGGCGTATCTTGACGACAATACAATCCAGGTACAGGATCGGGTACACGGCATCCAGTGGCCGTGCCTGCCATTCGACCACCTTTTCCAAAACGGCATCGGTCACTTGCGAAACCAGCGCGGGCGAAATGTCCGCCCCGTAGAGTTCGGCAAAGGTTTCGACAATGTCCCGTGTCGTCATGCCCTTGGCATAGAGCAACAGGATTTGGTCGTCGAATTTGGTCAGCCGGGTTTGGTTCTTGGCGACAAACACCGGCTCGAAGCTGCCGTTGCGGTCGCGTGGCGTTCCGATCTCAAGTTCACCGTGGTCGCCCTTCAGGGTCTTGCGGTTGTAGCCATTGCGGCTGTTCCCGCTGTTATAACCGTCCGGTGAGTGTTTCGTATAGCCTATATGTCCATCCATTTCGGCATTTAACGAAGCCTGCACCGTAATCTTTAGGATCTCACGGCTCAGCCTTGCCAAATCTGACGGCGATTTCAAGCCTCGTCCTAATTCTTCCATAGCTGAAATTAATTTTGGGTCTGTAATCAGGTCGTTCATTTTCTCTCCTTGTCTCGCCGCATTCTACGGCTTTGAAAATAAACGGTTACACGGATTTATTTACACCCCCGAAAATTAACAAACGTATTGGTGCTCAACTCTCAAGCTTGCCTTCCATGAAGGACAGCTTGGCCCCCTTCAAGGGGGTTAATGCAATTCCATGTCCTTTGGGCATGTATATTGAATGTTGGATAACCAGTTTCTAGCCTTGAGCAAAAAGTTCTCAAGAAACTCTTCTGGTTGTTTGATCTTAAATTGTTGGTGAACGGCGCGGTACCCCAACAAACCTAACCATTCCGGTTTAGCGCTAACCAATTGGTATCGGGTTTGTGAAATCGGGATCATCACTATTGAATTGATGGAACTTGGGAATTCCAATTCCAGATGGGTGGACGGATAATGAAATTTCATGTGTTTGATCTCTCAACTCAATAATAATTAGTTGTTGCAACGTATTGGGGCAAGCCAGAACTCGTTCCACGAACCTGACTATAGCAAATCTAGCAATAAGCGTTGTCAGACATTGTTACAATTGTCCCGTGTCAATTACCTTGGCCAAGCGAGATAGCACAATTGTCACCGAACATTGCAAGCAATTTCCACTTTAGACCGATAGGTGGCGTATTTTTTAGGTCAAAAAATTACGCCACAGTGCAAATTGGTACCTTTATAATGCGTTTTAAGGGCAATGAGCGTCTGTTTTTACCCATGTGAGGGTCAGCTTTTGGAAGTTGTGAGCGGCAGGAATTGGCCGATTTCGACTAAAACCGCTTGAAAATCTTGGCTGGTTGCTTTGGATAATTTTGGATGGTTTTAATAGATAATTTTTGCTGGCTTTTTTGTGGGATCATAGATGGCTCTTTTCCATAATCTTAAGTGGCTTCTTTGACCGATCATACGCAAAAATGTCTATAAGCACTGTTTCATGAAGCCATTACCTCTATAGGTTTAGGCATTACTCCTATTTCAACGTTTCGATACCTAAGGTACAAATACAACGTGGTTTTCGAGATTCCTAATTGTTCAGCAATTTTTTTCACAGGAATGCTCCCATTTTTGTAAAGGGCTTCAGCAATGGTTGCCTTTTCTATTGCCGCTTGAGTCATCCCTTTAGGCCGTCCGCCTTTTCGACCTCGGGCCCGGGCCGACGTCAACCCTGCCTGTGTTCGTTCACGAATTAATTCTCGCTCAAACTCAGCAAGAGAAGCAAAAATACCAAACACCATTCGCCCCTGTGCAGTCGATGTATCAATTGGGTCGTTTAAGCTGATTAACCCCACTTTTTTTTCGATTAATTTTGTCGTCAGGTGGATTAAATGAGCCAGGTTTCTGCCCAGCCTATCTAATTTCCAAATGATCAATGTGTCACCTTCCCGCAGGTTCCGCATAATTTCTTCAAGCACCGGTCTTGACGTTTTTGCCCCACTGGCAATTTCTTCATGAATTTGATCGCATCCTGCTTTTTTTAATGCATCAACTTGCATGGACAAAGATTGCTCTTTGGTTGAAACGCGCGCATATCCTATTTTCATACGGATTAGTCCATTTTACTGACTGAAAAATGATATTATGAACCAAGATTTACTGAACCGGTTTATCTTACCAAAAACTGACGTACAATGCGGGATTTTTTGACTGGGAAATCAGTCCAGCCAAACCTCCGTTTTTTTGAACCAGCATGACGAACCTAAAACGACTTTATCTCCTGCCTGAAGCTGTAGTGTTGATCTCTACGCAAGGCCAGTTTTCAACCAAAATGAACAACAGCTCTATTTTGAATTAACTCAGGTTGAATTGGATACACTATCAAAGACACAGCTCCCTTATTTGAAAAAAGATCCGGATGATGCGCAGGTAGACCCTCATTTATTCGAGTTTTTCGTTTACCGTAAGATGTATCGC
>JAYVGW010000338.1:0-5678 GCA_043771735.1 Methyloglobulus sp. | reverse complement strand
TAATCCTGATTTTTCCGCCGTCCTCAACTTGACGATCCAGATTGAAAATACTCGGCAATTGAGCCTGTTGCTAAACAAAATAAGCCAATTGCCTAATATTGTTGATGTGAAGCGGAAGACGTAGAAAGCAATTAACCATAAAAGTTTAATATTTTTAATGTATTTGAAACTAGCCAATAGCAAAAGTGTCAACTAAACTGTAAAATTGCTTCTTATTAAAATTTAAGTTGGTATTAATTTAGGCCTTTTAAGGCGGGTGATTCATGAAAAAAAAGTTGAAAAAAGCGCCACTGGTGTATGCCCAAGCTCAATTCCATTTCACCGACTTACCTTCTCGCCAACTGGGTACCGAACAAGAGCTTGAAAACCTTCATAAAGCCATGATGGACTTAGGATTGGCAGATCGTATAAATTCACAAGCTGTGGAAATAGGAATCCACCTTAATCAAGATGCCTTAAAAGATGGCTATTTTCAGGTGAAACAAGAAAAAAACGATATGGTGCGCTTGATATTTAGAGGTTTTGGTAATCGTTGTGCCGTTGAGCTAATGAGTAACCGTTTAATCATAAAAACGACCGAATATACTTGCTACGAAGACTTTAAAGTTTTTATCGACAGCATTTTGAAGGTGGTCGAAGCTAACATAACAGCGTTAAGAAAAGTGCTGGCTAAACAGATTTCACTCCGCTATGTTGATATTGTTTTGCCAAGTCAGCAGTACGAATTGAAAGATTACATAAGGCCTGAACTATTGCCATTTCATCCCACTTTTGCAGCTCAAACGGTAGGAATGTCTCAGTCTGTATCTATCACTGGAGATAATCGCGCTATGGTGCTTGTTATGGAAGAGGCTCAGCCGACTCAATCAGGTTATCCAGGGCGTTGGTTGCCTGCCGATCTTATGGAGCCAGATCCTAGGGCAAGTTTAACGTTAAGTCCTGTGATTGATGATTATCAACCAGGCAAAAATTACGGAATTTTAAGCATTGACCATCAAGTGGATGTTCCTACTACTCCACGTTGGTCACAAAATGAAATGTTAATACATCTCGATAGCTTATATGACTTATCTAGTAAAGCTTTTTGGGAAGCATTAACACCTGTTGCTGAGAATGAATGGGAGGTAATCAATGAATAAACAGCAGATTTCCACATCTACAAATTGTATAGCAATGGCATTAGTTGGCACTTTTTTAGCTACAACAGCTGGAGTTGCACCTGACCGTTTATGGGTTTTACCAATAAAAATAGGCTTGGATATGAATGTTCCTGAATCTCCAGGAGCAATTACTACTTACTTGCCAGTAAAGAAGGCTGAATCATCTGTAACTGTTCCTGACGTTATTCTTCAAGCAAAGAATACTTTAGGCATTAGCAAACTGCATTTATCAGCAATTTTTAAAATGACACGCCAAAATTTAGATAACCTTTTAAAAAATAAAGAGCAAAAGCCGACACAGGAAACTGAAGCAAGAGCAATGGAGGTGAAACGAGCATTAGATACTATTTCAAACTTGTGCCCTTATAAACTTGGCGCTAGTACGATGACGTGCCGGATTAACGGGAGACGGTTATTTGATGAGCTTGCTGAAAATGAAAATGAAATTAATTTAGTCCAAGTGACGCTTTTTGCTCAGGAAATTAATAAGCGTATCAGCACCCAGCAACAATCCAATCTCCCTGAAAATGTTATTAGTAATCAGGAGTTTATTGATATTTTTAATGCTGCTTAAATGGGTTTTATGGAGAATATTCCTTCCATCGGCAGCCAATTATATGAGAAGGGTTGGAAACAAGGCGCTTATCTAACCTGCTCAGAGTTATCAGAAACTTTACGAAAAGCTTGTTGGGCAGGCAACCCAAATTTAGCAAATAATCTTGCTAAAGAATTGGGTGAATCTCGAAATGTTCTGATTTTGCTTTCACAGGGGTGCGATATTGCCGCGCCTTGTAATAATGAACCCACACTTGAATTTGTTATCGCTAGACGACCAAAGAAAAAATCAAATCCACACCCCCTCAATCTTGATGCGCGAAGCAGCCGATTTCTTGAATTAGAACTCAGTGGCATTTGGCATAAAGCCGAAGCATCCAAAATACTCCATATATCAAAACAAATTCTTTTTGAAGAGGGCAGTAAACTTCAACTATCACGGTTGAATGACCAAGACTTAGAAGTGTTAGTTAGATGGCGAGCTAATCGCTATATGCGAATCGCTTTGCCGGACGCGTTTGTTAATAAAATCAACCTATTGATTAGCGATGGGAAATTTGATAGCGGACTAGATCATGCTGGTGGCTTATATCTTCAACTTGATCCTTTTTCAGAGTCAGATCAATACATTGTTCGGTTGTTTGCTTTGCATAGACGAGGATCGCCAATCGAAACTTTTGAACCTCTTTTTAACAAAATGGAATCCATTCTTGAAGCCATTAATGAGACAGAGGGCTTGAGCTGCCCATTTATAGACGGGGAAAATATATCAATTTTCGAAGAAGTTTTTCCAGCAATGAGACGTAATGAGGTAAGTATTGAATTACGTGATCATTTTGTGAGATGGAATTTCGACTATATCTCTTTAAAAGCTCAAGATTCGCCAGGAATAGATGATGCTTAGTTCTTGACCTAAGAATTGATTAGCGAGCAGGCTAGGCTGAATAACAAGTTTCGTAGGGTGCATTCCATGCACCTAATCAGCTATCGGACAGTGACATGAACTATTACCACCACACAGAGTCCTAAAATATTTAAAAAATTATTCGGAGTGCAATATGTACACTGCAATTAAAGGCATCTACGAAAACGGTCAAATCGTTTTGCAAGAAGAGCCGCCTACCAGAAAAAAAATGAAGGTGTTAGTCACTTTTCTTGACGAAGCTGAGACATCATCAAGTAAACGCCAACCCGGCAGCCTGCTACGGTTAGGTGCTTTGAAGGGGAAAAACTACAACATCCCTGATGATTTTAATGACCCGTTAGATGACTTGAAAGAGTATATGGAATGAATTATCTGATTGATACGCAAATACTTATTTGGTATCAGCTTAACAGTGGAAGTTTGCACAAAAGCAATTATGACTTGTTGACGGACAGAAAAAACAACATCTGTGTTAGCCAGATTAGCTTATTTGAAATTGCCATCAAGCAAAAAATTGGCAAACTTCCCGAATTGGATTTTTCGATAAGTGATCTTGTCGGACTTATCGAGCGCGACGACTTTAATTTATTGATGCTGCAAAATAAGCATATCGAAGCTTATTCCCAAATTCCGTTTCTAGCCAATCATCGTGATCCGTTTGATCGGCTCTTGCTGGCAACCGCTTTAAGCGAAAATATGGCGATTATGTCTGCGGATGAGAATTTTAAGTTTTATACGCCACAGATTTCAGTTGTTGGGAATGACTGATTCCCAAAGTTTTAATTCTTCAAAAACAAGTCCTTCAAGGTAGAATCAGTAAAACCCATAATAGCCTTGCCTTGGACATGATTAATGACTCAAACCACTCCCAAACGCCTGATCCTGGTTGACGGATCCTCGTTCCTGTTTCGCGCTTATCACGCGATACCACCGCTCACCAGCCCGAAAGGCGTGCCGACCAACGCCATTCACGGCGTAACCAATATGCTGCGTAAGCTGATTGCCGACTATCACAGCGATTACATCACCGTGGTGTTCGACGCGCCGGGCGGGACGTTCCGCAACGAGCTGTATGCCGAGTACAAGGCACACAGGCCGCCCATGCCGGACGATTTGAGGGTACAAATCGAACCCTTGCATCAAATCATCCGTGCGATGGGTTTGCCGTTGATTATCGAATCTGGCATCGAAGCTGATGATGTGATGGGCGTGTTGGCTAAACAAGCCGAGCGGCAGGGATATGAAATCATCATCTCCACAGGTGACAAGGACATGGCGCAGATGGTGAATGAACATATTATCCTAGAAAACACCATGTCCAATACCCGCATGGATATTCAAGGGGTTATCGACAAATTCGGTGTTCGTCCTGACCAGATCATCGATTATCTGGCCTTGGTGGGCGATAGCGTGGACAACATCCCCGGCGTTCCCAATTGCGGTCCGAAAACAGCGGCAAAGTGGCTGGCGCAGTACGGGACCTTAGACAATCTCATGGCCCATGCCGACGAAATTGGCGGCAAGATCGGCGACAACCTACGCGCAAGCCTGGATCATCTGCCATTATCCAAGCAACTGACCACAATTGTATGTGATATGGAATTGCCTTACATCGTTGAAGATTGCCATCAACAGCCTGTGAACACCATAGAGCTAATCAAGCTGTTAACGGAACTAGGCTTTTCGACTTGGTTGAAGCAATTGACGAATGCGGTTGAATCACCCCAAGTTGTACCTGAGACTGCCAACGAAAAACCCGATGTCGTCGAATCCAGCTACGAGACGATATTGACTGAACAACAGCTTAATCAATGGCTTAATCGTATAGACAATGCCGAATTGTTCGCCTTTGACACCGAAACCACCAGCCTGGATTACAGCAAGGCGCAAATCGTGGGCGTGTCGTTCGCGGTAGAAGCAGGAAAAGCGGCTTATTTACCCTTGGCGCACACGTATCCAGGCGCACCGGAGCAATTGGACCGCACGGCAACACTGGCAAAACTGAAACCGCTACTGGAAAACCCTGATAAGCATAAACTCGGTCAACACCTCAAATACGATGCCCACGTCCTCGCCAACCACGGCATTACCTTGCGCGGCATCGCCCACGACACTATGCTGGAATCCTACGTCTTGAACAGCACCGCCACCAAACATAATATGGACGACATCGCCAAAACGTATCTGGGGGTTAACACCATCCACTATGAAGACGTGGCGGGTAAGGGCGCTAAACAAATCCCGTTCCAGGAAGTTGCTATCGAGCAAGCCACGCCTTATGCGGCAGAAGATGCCGACATCACCTTACGGCTCCACCAATGCTTGCTGCCGAAATTGCAACAACTGCCCAGCTTGTACGCCTTATATACGGAGATTGAAATCCCGCTGATTTCAGTCCTGGAACGGATAGAAAGCAACGGCGTGTTGATTGATAGTGCCATGTTGGCACAACAAAGTCTGGAAATTGCCAGCAAGGTCGTCTCCATCGAACAACATGCCCATAACTTGGTTGGACGCACTTTCAATATCGGCTCGCCCAAACAAATTCAAGAAATCCTCTACGACCAGCAAAAACTGCCGGTATTGAAGAAAACCCCGACGGGTCAGCCTTCAACCGACGAATCGGTGCTGCAAGATTTGGCGGTCGATTACGAATTGCCCCGGTTGATCCTGGAATACCGAGGCCTAAGCAAGCTGAAATCCACTTATACTGACAAATTGCCGCAGCAGGTCAACGACAAGACGGGGAGGGTGCATACTTCTTATCACCAGGCTGTTGCGGCGACCGGGCGGTTGTCTTCGACCGACCCTAACTTGCAAAACATCCCGATCAAAAGCGAAGAAGGCCGTAAAATCCGGCAAGCCTTCATTGCACCGCCGGGATATAAGATCTTAGCCGCCGATTATTCCCAAATCGAATTACGCATCATGGCGCATTTGTCGGGAGATTCGGGCTTATTGGATGCCTTCAACGAAGGCCTGGATGTACACCGCGCCACTGCGGCGGAAGTATTTGGTGTCGCGCCAGAACAAGTAAC
>JAYVGW010000337.1:0-20390 GCA_043771735.1 Methyloglobulus sp. | reverse complement strand
CAGCCACCACCATTCTTGTCATTGTGTTTTGTATAAAATAACCAATAATACAATAACTTCTGGTTGTTTATTAAAGTAATTGAGAACGCCCCCTAGCCTATTCTTAAAATAAAACTCAATGTTGATTTAGATCAAAAACCTAGGAGAATCGAATGCTAAGGTGTGTTTTATTGACAATATCTGACTTAAACCGCATCATCATTTACCGCTATTTACTACCTATATAACGCCATGAGCGACGACACCCTGAAAATACGCCGTATCGCAATTGACACCTATCATGAGAACGTCGCTTATCTGCATCGTGACTGCGGCATTTACCGTGCCGAGGGCTTTCAGGCGTTGTCAAAAATTCAGGTCAGCACGAACGGCACCAAGGTGCTTGCCGTTCTTAACGTCGTCGATGATACCGGTATCGTGCTGCCGGGTGAATTAGGGTTGTCTGAACAGGCTTTTGCCCAACTCAATGCCACTGAAGGTAGCCTGGTTACGGTCAACCATGCCGAACCGCCCAAATCCATGGATGCGGTACGGCGCAAAATCAATGGCGAGCGCCTTGATCAGGATGACTTTACTAATATTACCAAGGACATAGTCGAAGCCCGCTATTCAAAAATGGAAATGGCGGCATTTCTGGTCGCAACCGGGCAAAATAGCCTTGATCGTGACGAGTTGCTCTATCTAACCCGCGCCATGCTAGAGTCCGGTGATCGCATGGACTGGCATGAAGCGTTGGTTGCCGACAAACATTGTATCGGGGGCATCCCCGGCAATCGCACCTCCATGCTGGTCGTCCCTATCGTGGCCGCACATGGCATGTTGATACCGAAAACATCCAGCCGTGCCATCACCTCGCCTGCCGGCACTGCCGATACGATGGAAGTGCTGGCCGAGGTCAACCTTACGCCGGATCAATTACACGCCATCGTGCGCCAGGAGCGCGGCTGCCTGGCCTGGGGCGGGACGGCCAGGCTGGCACCGGTCGATGACATGCTGATTTCCGTCGAGCGGCCTTTGGGTATTGATTCTCAAGGTCAAATGGTCGCTTCCATACTCTCTAAAAAACTGGCCGCCGGTTCCACGCACTTGATTATCGATATTCCCGTCGGCCCTACCGCAAAAGTGCGGCAAATGCGCCAAGCGCTGGCGTTACGAAAATTATTTGAATTCGTCGGTGACCGTCTCAATATCCATCTGGAAGTGATGATTACCGATGGTCGCCAGCCCATAGGCCGTGGCATTGGCCCGACGCTGGAGGCGCGGGATATTTTACAGGTGCTAGAAAACGATCCCGATGCACCCACGGATTTGCGCCAAAAATCTTTGCACTTGGCTGGAAGAATTATTGAATTTGATCCCGATGTGCGGGGTGGACAGGGTTATGCCATCGCTAGGGACATACTCGAATCGGGTCGGGCCCTTGCAAAAATGAATGCGCTGATTAAAGCCCAAGGCCCGAAGCCAATAGACTTACGTCCGGGCAATCTTAGCCAAGAAGTGTTTGCAGAAAGTGATGGCATGGTGACTTCTATCGACAACTTTCAAATGGCCAAAATTGCCCGTATGGCAGGTGCGCCGATGATGAAAAAGGCCGGTGTCGATTTATTAAAAAAGCTCGGTGATCGGGTCAAAAAAGGCGAGGTGTTATACCGCATCCATGCCGAATTCCCTGCCGACTTTAAATTCGCCCAGCACCTGGCCGCACACAATAATGGCTATACGCTAGGAAACGAAGAACAAATTCTTAAATCGCTGCTAGCCCCTTAACCGGAACAACCCCAGGCCATGATGATTCTTGCCTTCCCCGATTACTTAAGCCAGGGCCAACGTCTCGCCGACTGTCTTGATATAAAGCTGGCCGAAATTATCCTGCACTATTTTCCCGACAGCGAAAGTTTTGTGCAGTTACCTCCTGTGCTGCCCGAACACGTTGTTATTTGTCGTAGCCTCAACCAGCCCAATGACAAATTGATCGAGCTATTGCTGTGCGCTAAAACAGCCAGGGAACTCGGTGCGAAACGCCTTACCCTGGTCGCGCCCTACCTAAGTTATATGCGCCAGGATTTTGCCAATCAGCCAGGGGTAGCGGTCAGCCAGCGCATTATTGGCAAAATGTTGGCCGGTTTGTTTGATGATGTCATTACTGTAGACCCACATTTGCACCGCATATCGTCACTGGACCAGGCCATTCCGATAAAAAATGCCATCAGCCTTACCGCTGCTAAAGAAATTGGACGTTTCCTAAAACGCAAACTGGATGATGCCCTGCTATTAGGCCCAGACAGTGAATCCGAACAATGGGTCAGCCAGATCGCTAAAATTACCGGATTTGACTACGCCATTGCATATAAAGAACGTTTCAGCGACAAACAGGTCGAAATTACCTTACCGGAACACCATTACCATAAACAACCCGTTGTTATCATCGACGACATGGCAAGTACAGGCAGGACGATAGGGAAAACTGCCACACTGTTACAAGCCAAAGGTTACAAGGACATCTATGCAGCCATCACCCATCCCTTGTTTTGTGAAGATGCCGAAGCCTATATCCGGCACTCCGGGGTAAAGTCCATCTGGAGCACGGACAGCATAGACCACCCGACATCCTGCATCAGGCTTGATCGCCTTTTGGCTGATGCGATTAAGGCAATTATTTGATAACAGTTAATGTTGTTTTTTCCTGGACAAACGCTGCAACACATCCCAAAACGAACGCACGTCACTGTGCAATTCCGTCGATACAGCCGTAATAGCGATTTCTTCGATGGCGGCCAGCACACAAAGCGCCGTGGCCCATCGGAACGGCCACACTGGGCCGCCCCAAAAAAACACGTATAAGGATATGCCAATACTAGCCACCGCAGCCTTAACAATCCAGGTGTGATAGCTGGTAAATGCGCGAAACTTAAGATAACCGACGATGGCAGGCAGCAAATAACAAGCCATTATCAGACTGATATAAACCGCTTCCCGGCGGACGATTTCAGGCCATAACCACCAGGCACTTATCGTAATCGTGACAAACAGGCTAACATCCGCCCAGCTATCAAGCCGGGCGCCGAATTGGCTCACCTGCCCCGTCAAACGCGCTGCCAAACCATCGAAGGCATCAGACAAGAAGGCTGCTGCCAATAACCACATAAATGCGGTTTCATGCCCTTGGCTAGCCAATAACAGCAAAATCGGCACGCACAGCATTCGAAATGCGGTCAATAAGTTTGCAATAGTGAAAAGTTCGGGAGGAATAGTCATAATTGAAAAGTTGCCATTAGCGGCGCATGGTCGGATAAATGAGGCCAAGGGGCTTGCACTAAACGTTCGCAAGCCACCGGCATTAACCCGCGATAATAAATGCGGTCCATTGCCAGGACAGGCAACCAAGCAGGAAAAGTGCGCGCCCTGTGACCATGTACATTATAGTAAGCTTCCTGCAATTCCAAGTGTTGATAAAAATGCCGTTCCGCCACGCCACCCCAATCGTTGAAGTCGCCCGCGACAATTAACGGCGCATCATGCGGCACATGGCTGTCGATGCGTGAACAAAGTTTGGCAATTTGCCGCTTTCGCTCCCCACCCAACAAACCGAAATGAATGCAGATAATATGTAACTGCGCCTCCCGCCCAGGCAGTTGCACAATACCGTGCAACAAGCTCCTGCTTGCCCGACGGTACGGCGAGACGTTGATATTTTCCCAGCTTATCAAGGGGAACTTGCTCAATATCGCATTACCGTGGTGACCGGCGTTTTTCCCTGGATAGGTCACGTTTTGGGCATAAGCATAATGCGTCCATACGCCCTTGGCCAAAAACTCAAACTGCATACAATCCGGCCAATTGATGATATGCCTTTCGTTGCCTTGGTGCTCGCCCTGCATTTCCTGTAGGCACAGCACATCGGCATCGACGGTAAGTAACGCAGCACGGATTTGGTGCAAGACAAATCGCCGGTTCCCTGGGCTAAAACCCTTGTGAATGTTATAGGTTAGGACTTTCAGTCGATTTTCAGCCATAAGCTTAGCGTATTAATAAGGTCGGTTGCGGATGTGCCAACGATATAGCAGCGGTGAAATAGATGCTTCGAGTACAAAAAAAATCAACGCCGTTAGCAAAATATCCCATTTACCCAAGCCGAGCAAAGAATTGAACACCAGCATTGGCAGCAAGGCTTCTGGAAACACATCCAACAAACGCGTACGGCTGCTGGGTGCATAGCCGAGACGCCGTTTGGTGAAACTTGCCAGCAAATCAGCACTGATTGATAAGGCACCAAAGCCTGCACCTAGCAGGGCCGACAACCCGATCAGTGGCGCTATCGCCGCAGGGCAGGCAACGGCGGCGACCAATCCCCGCCAGGTTTTTGATGCTCCAAACAAAGGTTGCTGGTCACTCAGCAACTTACCCGCATCGACAGGTCTCGAAAAATGCGCTCCGAACAACTTACGTGCGACGATCGGTGCGCTATTGGCAGTGCCGATTAAAATCAACGCTTGGATAATACCACCTGGATCAATGTTCATGGGACAATCGTTTTCTGGTTTGTGTTTGACAGGCTTTCCGATAACACGGGGTGCAGTCATCCTTGCTGTTTATAGCTGAATGCAGGCAATACCAACAGGGTACAAAGCATCGTCAACACCAACCCGATGGTCAAAAGCTGTCCCATGCTTGCCAGCCCTAAATGCGGCGTAAAAGCCATGCTGACCAGGCTACAGATCGTGGTCAAGTTGCTGAATATCACGCCTCTGGCCGTGCTGGTACGTAATACGCCGCCATCCGTGAAAGACATGCTGCGTAAACGTCGGCTAATAAAGATGCCGCCGTCGGCACCCAGGCCAAAAAGCAAGGGAATGATGATGATATTGGCAAAATTAAAGGGATTGTCCATAAGCACCGTAGAAGCCCCAGTCAATACGGCTGCCATGAGCAAAGGCAAAAGCGTCAGCAAGGTCTCCTTGATGCTACGTTGAATAATCAGCAAAACAACCATAATTGCCACTAAGGCCGCCAATAACGCTTGCTGAAAGGCTTTCACCACCGCGTTTCCCGTTTCCAAATAGATCACTGGCAAATCCGTGGCATTTGGGGCGACCTGCCTGACATCCCCAATGAATTCTTTCATGTTAGCGAGGTCGTTTAGGTCTTTGTTGGGGAACACCATAACCCTGTACATGCCGTCCTTGTTAAACCAGCGTTCGGTTAGTTCCCCAGGCAGTGTATCTAGTGAGATTGTATCAGCCTGTAGACCCTTGAATAAGCTGTCCATGGTGCTCTGTAATGTACCGAGTAAACTAGCCTGCAACTTTTCTAGCTTGGACTTTTTTATCGGCACGGGGTCAGCTTCCAATTCTATAAGGTACTGGCCTAAGTCTGCGCCAAGTTGACGCAAGGATACCGATAACGGGCTATCTTGCGGTATGTCAGCAAGTTTTCTGGTAACCGTCTTTTGCAAGTTTACGAGCGCCTGGGTGTGATTCTCTATGGTGTCCTCATGAAGCGGGGGAAATTCGGTCATCTGGAGCCCCATCAGCAAAGGCAATTCCTCGATGATGGCAATTTTTTCTTCTTGTCCTTCCGGCACAAAGTCGAAAATGGTGATCGCATTCTCCACCGAATGCAGTTGTTTTAGTTTCTGTGCCGTCGCCAGTGCAGCTATTTTATCTGGGGCGAGTACGGACAGCGTCATTGGTGAAGTTTCCTTGGTTTTCAGCAATTCCCTAAACGTGGCGACGGCTTCGCTGTTGGGGTCGCGCAAATTGAGCGGGTTGAAATCAAACCTGACTTGCGTGAGCAACGCCAATCCTGCGATTGTTAATAGGACGGCCACCCACCGGATGATCACCCGATGTTCAGTAGGAAAGCGGTAAACCCATTCCGGGAAAGCGTACTTAGGCGCGGTAGTTTTATTTAGGTCTAGCGACAATAAACTCAGCAGTGCAGGCAACACCACCATGGAAATGATTAATGCGATCAAAATGCCGCCACCCGCAATGATCCCAAGCTCGGAAACCCCCGTGTAGGCGGTCGGGATAAACGCAAAAAAACCAATGGCTGCCGTCATTGCACACAAGGCCGTAGAGGGGCCGACGGAATGCAGGGCTGCTATTAATGCTTGTCTTTTAGGCAATCGTTCCTGCAACAGTTCCCGATAGTGCAAGCACAGTTGAACGGCATAATCGTCCGCGATACCGATGTACAACACCGTAAATGAGATGGAAATAAGGTTAAGGCTGCCGACCGCAAACGTAGCAAAACCAGCGGTCAAGATCGAACCCATCATCATGACAATGAGCGTGACGACCATTAATTTCAGCGACCTGAAACCGACCATCAAAGAGATGCAGACCAGGATGATTGAGAACACCGAAGCTATAGCGGTACTGTACTGCACACTTTCCAGCTCATCATGTTCCAGCACGACTTCTCCGGTTAGCCGTATCCTGGTGTCGGGGAAAAGTTGTTTGGCAGTTTCCACAATGGTTCTAACCGTTTTGAGGGACTGTTCCGCAGGCATCATTGTGCTGAAATCTAACTGGGGCTTAAGCAAGATAAACCGTTGGGTGGTCAGCACACCCTGGCCTGTCCCGAGCATCATCTGCTGCCATGATAGCTGGTAGTTTTTTCCATCCAGTCCTGCCCGAATCGCCGCCCGGATTTTATCCAATAAGACGGTCAAGTCCATTGGCAAGTCACGGTCTTCTGTGGTCAGCGCGAGTTCGATGATGGACAACAGACCCTTAAGGCTGTTGTCGCCGGATAGCGTACCGATGAAGGGCTGCGCTTCCGTCAGCTTAGTAGCCAGCTCCTTGATATCGTCAAGGTCAAGATAAAGCAGGCCATGCTTATCAAAATAAGGGCCTTCACCAGGAATATAGACGGATTTAACCTGCCGCTTTTCATTCCTGAATTGCTTGCCAAGATACGACAATGCACTTGCCGTAAGCTCGGGCGTTTTGGCATCGACAACGACCAATATAGCCTGGTCATCCTGTGGGAAAGCCTTTAAAAGGCGCTGCCGATCTTGCTGGAACGGCAAATCGGGGGAAAGAATATTGGTCGTGTCGGTATTGATCCTTATGTTTTCAACCGTGTAATACAGGCTGAAGCCACAGGCAATGCAGGTAATTAAAATCAACGTCTTAGGGTAGCCTACTATTAAGTTTTCCAGGCTATTCAGCATTTTTTTAAAGGCTTCGGCAATTTTTTTCAAGTTACACCTTGTATTAACTTATGGAACCTCTGAACAAGTTGGTTCCGTTCATGGTTCGACGACCGAAGAAAGTGCCTGAGGTGCAGGCTCACCACGAACGGAATCAACACCTTACCGTTCGTCCTGAGCTTGTCGAAGGACTTGTTCAGAGTTTCCTTATCATTAGGGATTGCAAAAGTTTTAGCCGACAAACGGAGCAAGTCCATAGCGGCTTTTAATATTTAACGGCCAAGCCGTAATGCAATGCGCTTTTTTTGGTGTCGGGAGTACCGATAATTCCGCCCCCTACCCTAGGCTTTTTTTTCAGGGCTATAACCCAGCGCGCCCCGTCAGTTCCATTTTCGCCAGCCATTGCTTCCTTTCGGCATCGGTTATCGATTCTACCCCGCCAATCAAAGTTTCTTGGATGGTGTTGATGCCGAAGAAGGCCAGGATATTTCCTTCCACGCTTTTCACGCCATGTCCCAAGAAATACGAACGGTAGATAATATCAGACATCCCCATGGTAATGACAATATGCGCCGTTTTCTCGGTGATTAGCCTGTCCCAAGGTTTTTCACCAGTGGTGGTTTTAATGGTGGAAAAACCGGGCCTAAACACTTGTTCCAGGAAAGCTTTCAAATAGGCTGGCATAGTGCCTAACCATAATGGATAGATAATGACGAGGTGCTCTGCCGATTGGATAAGATGCTGGGTTTGTTTAATGGCTTCAGGCACTTCACCCTGAACAAACTCAGCTTGTGTGCGTAACATAGGGAACTCGACCTGGGCAATGTCAATTTCCTTGACATCATGCCCTGATGCTTCTGCACCCTTGAAATAGGCAGCCGCCAAGGCATGACAAAAACGATTGCCTTCGGGGTCAGGGTGTCCCTGGATAATAACAATATTTTTAGCTGTCATAGTTTTCTCGGCGATTAAATTTAACTCATTGAATTTTGGTAAGTAACCTAGCTTGGATTTCCATAGACAGGCATTTATCTCGATTAGGAAATTAACCAATCCTAGGACTAGCGTTTGTTCGCCAAATTCAATATCCGATTATTTATTTAAGCTCGTCAAACGTATCCAGGAAACTGGTCAAGTTCAGTTGGCGTTTAAAGTGCCCAAGTAAATGAACCAGATGTGCGTTTTAGTTGCCTAACGCCACGGAACGCTAGCGTTTGTCGCCAAAATCAAGCGAAGGCCGCGCATTTCGAGGCAGTAGCTTGGATTGAACCATAACTCTTCATTACGGGATCAAAATTTATGCGTAATAGATCGGGACAGTATGCAGTCATTGGGGTTTTATCGGTTTTGCTCTGTTCGATGCCTGTTACCAAAGCGTTCGCCGAGGTTTTGCAAGTCCCACAGCAAGTGATAGCGGGCATTTCGGAAACCTTACAGAAAAAACTACAAGATAAAGTTTTTACCCAGGATTTTGTCCAAGTCAATCGGTTTGTAAATGATACCATTGGGCCGCATACCGACTTCGACAAGATTGCGCCGTTAGTATTGGGAAAACGCTGGAAATCGGCAACCCCAAACGAGCAAGAGCGCTTTAAAAATGAATTCCAAACCCTGCTGGTCAGGGCCTATGCAAGGGCGTTTATTGAGTACAACGATTGGACAATACGTTACCTACCCCTTGAAATGGCTAAAGATGCTTCAAAAGTTATCGTCAAGACGAAAGTCGTACAACGAAGTATCGAACCCGTTGAAATCAGTTACCGTATGTTCCTGAGCAAAGGCGAATGGAAAGTGTACGATATTGTCATTGATGGCGTGAGCCTGGTGACCAATTACCGCTCCTCTTTTAACGAAGAAATCCAAAGGAAGGGTTCGCTATCTGCTGTAATTGATGATTTGGCTAAACGCAATGTGGAAGCGCTTAGGGGTAAGTAGTTAATCCCGCGACGAATGGGCGGCGCAATCCAGATATGATATGCGTTATATTCAATCAGTGAGTTTAGATGGCATCATCAAGCGAACATTGCATAGTTCTTACAGAGAGGGCTTTATGAAACGACTCTTAGTTTTGGCAACGGCAATCGGGTTAACCATTTTGATGCATGGTTGCGCCATTTATGCTCCCCCGTATGGTTATTCGACAGGCTATTACGGTTATGCCCCTTACTATGGTTTTGGCTACAATTATCAGCCATATAGCTATTACAGTTACCGGCCTTATCCTCATGGCGGCGGCCCAGGATACCGTGATTGGGGCGGTGGCCGTCACTGGGGCGGCGCAGGCAGATGGCATGGTAGGGGGGGTGGTCATGGCGGCTGGCATGGGAGGTAAGCGATCTGCTAATCGGGAAAATGCAACACCATGATTGAACTGCAAAACTTCAAGCTCCTGGGGATCGCCCTGGCAATCGGCTTGCTTATCGGGCTTGAACGCGGCTGGCACACGCGTGACAAGGGCGAAGGTATGCGTGTTGCCGGCTTGCGGACTCATGGGCTCATCGCCCTGCTTGGCTGCTTGTGGGGCATTCTTGCTGAACAAGCGGGAATTTTGTTGATGGGCTTTGCATTTCTGTCATTGACCTTTGTTTTGCTTGTCGCTTACAGCAAAAGCCTCGATAAATTTGAAGATTACAGCATCACCAGCATCATTGCCTCATTGATCACCTTTACTTTGGGGGCGCTCACAGCTTTCGGCCATACCATGCTCGCGTCGGCAACAGCCGTCGTGATTACGCTACTGCTGGGGTTTAAACCCTTACTGCACGGCTGGGTGAACAAACTGGAACAGCACGAGTTAGAAGCCACACTAAAACTATTGCTGATCTCTGTGGTTATGCTGCCGATCCTCCCCAATCGAAGCTTTGACCCGTGGGATGCCCTTAACCCTTACCATATCTGGTTGATAGTGGTGATAATTGCCGGGGTTGCTTATCTGGGTTATTTTGCCATCAGAATTGGCGGCAATCGGCATGGGCCGGTATTGACCGGCATTTTTGGTGGCTTGGGCTCTTCAACTGCGGTTACTCTAAATCTATCAAGATTATCAAAGACTTATCCTGGCATGCAAAATGCTTTATCGGCAGGAATCCTGACCGCTTGCGCCACCCTGTTTGTGCGTACCCTGCTGCTGGCTTCGGCGCTAAATCCCGCCCTTTTCCAGGAATTGTTTCCTCCTTTGGCTGTGATGGGCATTATCACCTATTTGCTAGCTTTCCTATTGTGGCGAACCACTCGGGAATTTCAGGGACAGCAACAGGTTATGCTTGAAAACCCGTTTCAACTGGGAATGGCCATAAAATTCGGCGCATTTTTAGTTGTCGTCCTGTTCCTGTCCAAGCTCCTGAAAATTTATTTCGGAGATATGGGCGCTTATGTTCTTGCCGCTGCATCGGGAATAGCGGATGTAGACCCGATTACCGTTTCAATGTCGCAAATGAGTAAGGATGGCTTAGAACTCGGCGTAGCTGCACGTGCAATTTTAATAGCCGTTTCAGTTAATTCAGCCGTAAAAAGCATCTTGGCACTAGTTATCGGTGACCAAATCCTGGGTTTGAGAGTAGGCGCAGTGCTAGCAATCGCGGTTGTAGCAGGCTTAATGTTTTCATAGCTAACATCAGACAGCGACACCAAACAACTTGCCTACCGTAGCCGTAGCCGCCATTGCGATAGCACCCCAAAGCGTTACGCGGCCTGCGCCGATGATAACCTTTGCGCCGCCCGTGCGGGCAGCGAGCCCACCCAGCAGGGTTAAGGAAAGGAGGGAACCTGCTGTAACGATAGGAACGGTCATTTCCGGTGGGCTGTACCAAGTTAAGCCTAGCGGAAGCCCAGCCCCGGCTGCGAAGGTGGTTGCGGAGACGAAAGCGGCTTGTATGGGCCTGGCATGATGGATACCCGATAAGCCCAGCTCGTCCCGCGCATGGGTACCCAGCGCATCATGCGCCATAAGTTGCCCGGCGACCTGTTCTGCAAGTTTTGGGTCAAGACCGCGTTCTACATATAAAGCAGCCAACTCATTATGTTCAAACTGCCAATCGTCTGCCAGTTCCTTGCGTTCACGGGCAAGATCGGCAGTCTCGGTATCAGCCTGGGAACTGACGGAAACATATTCACCTGCTGCCATCGACATGGCACCTGCGACAAGCCCCGCAACGCCAGTGAGCAGTATTTGTGCGCTGTCCGCATTGGCCGCCGCTATGCCCAGTACCAGGCTGGCCGTTGACACGATACCGTCGTTAGCCCCCAATACGGCGGCGCGTAGCCAGCCGATACGTGTTGCGTAATGCCGTTCAAAATGAGATAGGTGCATTTTGCCTCTGAAATTTATTTTTGAGTAATGATATGTGGTTAGTAAGCTTTGTTGTACCATGCTGATGGGTATTCAGGCATTCAAAACTCATTCTGCTTGCGAAGGAAAGCCTCAGTTTTATTGATTTATGTCAATAGCTTATTTTTCCATAATGTTACCCTAAACCCCGCTTTCAGAACTTTCGATAGCATGACCCAAGGAAGAATATTGGAATCAACTAAATTATTTTGGAGAATAACATGAAAACAAAGCTGTTAATTACCCCACTTTTGGCTCTTGGCTTACTGACCGCTTGCGCCGAGATGAACCCGCATTCGATGGATATGAGTCAAGCCGTGCAAAATGCGGAAACCAAGGCCGACCACGAAGCATTGGCGAAGCACTACGAGGAAGCAGCCGATGAAATGCAAATTAAGGTTGATGAACACAAGAAACTCCTTAGCCAATATGAGTCAAAAGCTTACCTTTACGGCAGGCAGGCGCAAAGCTTTAAAAACCATTGCCAATGGCTGATTACCGCCTATGAAAAAGCGGTCGTCTCTAACCGGAGAATGGCTGAGATGCATCGGGAAATGACGCAGTAATAAAATCGTAAAGAACTTACCTCCCCAGTGTCTGGATTTAAGGCACTGGGTATAAGGACAAACATGGCATCAACAAAATTAGTTAAAGTCTGGGATCTTCCCGTCAGAGTTTTCCATTGGCTGCTGGTGGTCAGTTTTTTTGTGGCCTATTTTACAGAAGATGAACTGTTGACCATCCATGTTTGGGCTGGCTATTTAGTCCTTGGGCTACTTATCTTCCGGTTAGTTTGGGGATTTGTGGGCAACGACTACGCACGGTTTTCCAGTTTCTTATGCAGCCCAGCTAAATCCTACGCTTATGTCAAGGATGCTATTGCGTTGAAATCGAAACGTTATCTTGGCCATAACCCGGCCGGGGCAGCCATGATAGTGCTGTTAATCAGCAGTTTATTCATGACCGTTATCTCAGGCCTGGTAGTTTACGCAGCTGACCAAAACTTAGGGCCGCTCGCCGGTATGGTAGGGGCTAGCAATGAAAAGCTCTGGGAAGAAGTGCATGAAATCACGGCCAACTTCACCTTGTTACTGGTTATTGTCCACGTAGTGGGCGTTGCCTTTGAAAGCGTTATACACGGCGAAAACTTAGTTAAAGCCATGTGGAACGGATACAAGAAATCGAATAATGTGGATGTTGATAACTAATTGAACTTACTGCAAATTATAAGACCAAAATTGGGGGTTGATTCAGTCATCAAACAATCAGTCCAATCGCATTCCTGCTAGATTGCGATATCTTTACGAGAGGTCGATATTATGAAAGAGCTTGACACTATCACCGCAGAGCTGGCGCAGATGCAACAAAAAATGCTCGCTTATATGCAATTACATTGGCGGTTATTTTTATTTGAAGGCATTTTTTTCATCCTCCTTGGCTTATGCGCCATCGTAATCCCGCAATTGTTTACCGTCGTCATCGTCATTTTCTTGGGTTGGCTAATTGTGTTTGCTGGCGTGATTCACATCAGCCGCGCCTTATTTTTCAAAGGCATGCCCGGTTTTGGCCTGTGGCTGGGGCTGGGGATTTTGCAAACTGTTGTGGGCTATTTGCTCATTGCGGACCCAATCGCCGGTGTTTTAACGCTCACCATGATGATGACCTTGTTTTTTGCCGTTGAAGGCAGCATCAAAATTTATCTGGCATTAATGATGCGCCCGTTGCCGCATTGGCAAATTGTCTTGTTTGGCGGCGTAACGGCCTTGGTTTTTGCGCTAATCATTCTGGCGTTCTGGTCTGAAACAGCGTATTGGCTATTAGGTTTATTTTTGGGGATTAATATGATTATTTTGGGTGTGTCGATGGTAAAAATCAGCTTAAGCCATAAAGCCAGCCACTGATAATGTTTAGCTAAAGAACAATAGTATTTCGTGAGGGTTGTTATTTATGGAACATAAACGCAATACAACGCTGATCACCAAAGTGCTAATCGTCGGTGTGGCCGTAGCCATACTGAGCTACTTATTCCATCCTGAAGTGGGGCAACTAAGTGTGTTGGTCAACGGGAAGCCCATCGCCGGCCCGTTAGTCCATTTTGCCGCCATCCCGACATTTCTGCTTGTTATGGGGCTTAGCATTACCCTAACGATATTGCTGTTCATGGGTGTCGGCATGTTTATGTTTTTAGGCACCCTGTTTTTTGCATTAACGGTTTTTATCGTCATGGCACCTTATTTCTGGCCGGTGTTAGTGCTTATTTTTCTGGTCATCGCGTTGATGTCTTTTGGTCATGAAAGAAACTAGCAGGGTGTCGAAAAACACCCTGTTGGTGGTCAAGGCGCAATCATGCCGTTTTGCAGGTAGCTTTCTTCATAGTTGAAGACAATATTGGCATCTGGCAATATTAGGGCTTCATCCTTACCCTTATAGTCTAACCGAAACAACATATCCTTGATGACGTTGATACGCGCCGCTTGCTTGTCGTCTGCCCTAACGATAGTCCAGGGTGCCAACAAGTGATGCGTCCTGGCAAACATGGCGTTGCGGGCCTGGCTGTAATCAGCCCAATGCTTTTGCGCCGTTTTGTCAACTGGGCTGACTTTCCATTGTTTAAGGGGGTTTTGTTGCCGGTCTTTCAGGCGGGTCTTTTGCTCATCACGGCTAATATCCAGGTAATATTTCAATAACTTGATGCCGGACCGTACCAGCATCTGCTCGAAGTCAGGCACCGTTTCCAGGAATTCATGGCATTCCTTGTCCGTACAAAAACCCATTACACGCTCTACGCCTGCACGGTTGTACCAGCTACGGTTAAAAAACACCATCTCGTCAGCAGCGGGCAAATGCGGGGCATAGCGTTGAAAATACCAACTGCTATTATCCCGGTCAGATGGTTTGCCGAGTGCAACTATGCGGGTTTCGCGGGGACTCAGGTATTGGGTAATGCGCTTGATGGTGCCATCCTTGCCGCCCGCATCACGGCCTTCAAAAATGATCAGTATCCTTTCATTTTTTTTGATAATGTGTTTTTGCAGTTTAACCAGTTCGATTTGTAATAACCGCAGGGTTTCTTTGTAGTCGTTTGTCTTGGTTTTCTTGGGTTGTTTTTTTGACATATTAGCCTCGTTTTAAGGGATGATTGAAATTACATTTTCAGTGAATACTCCACGGCTAAAGCTGGTGGCTTCCGCGCTTGCAATCTTCCACGCCTCCATTCTAGCCCTATCTGCTTATCCCTGTCGCCTAAAGGCGAGGGATTTACTGTCCCCTATCGGGGACTTTAAACCATTTCAGGCGATGCCTCGATGGTAGACTGGAACCATAGCTTCAAGGTCGAAACGGTGCATGGCGAATGCTTTAAGAACCGATCATAAGCCAAGTACAAAGTGTTCGTATACATCGAAGTGTATTACAATCGCAAACGGCTACACTCAAAACTGGGCTATCTCAGTCCGTTTGCGTTGGAATAAAATGAAACTAAAAAAATCGCTTAACAGAGTGTCCGTGAAACCCGGGCAAGATCAACTTTAGAAAATCGTACATTAGAGACAAGGCGAGCAAAACGGATGAGCAACGAATATAACGCAGCAGCAATTGAGGTATTGACCGGATTGGAGCCGGTCCGTAAGCGCCCCGGCATGTATACCGACACCACCCGGCCTAACCACTTGGTGCAGGAAGTCGTGGATAACAGCGTCGATGAAGCCATCGCAGGTCATGCCAATTCGATTGATGTGGTCATTTACAAAGACGGTTCGGTGCGGGTGAGCGACAATGGCAGGGGAATGCCGGTAGATAAGCACCCCGAACAGGGCATACCTGGCGTAGAAGTCATCATGACGCAGCTCCACGCAGGTGGTAAGTTCTCCAATAAAAATTACCAGTTCTCCGGCGGCTTGCATGGCGTGGGAATTTCGGTCGTTAATGCTTTGTCCGCCAAGTTGGAGGTTGAAGTCAAACGTAACGGCAAAATCTATCACATGGCTTTTGCGGACGGCGAAAAGCAAACAGAACTGAAGGAGACCGGCACGGTAGGCCGCAATAACACGGGTACGACTATTACATTTTGGCCGAATGAGAAATATTTCGATTCCAACAAAATATCGGTATTAAAGCTTAAGCACGTCCTTCGTGCTAAAGCTGTGTTATGTCCAGGCTTAAAGATCAGCCTGAAAGTCGAACATCCCGAAGAAGATTTTTTCTGGCATTATGAAGACGGCCTAAAAGAATACTTACTGGATTGCATAGGCGATATCGAGTTTCACCCCGACCCACCGTTCATGGGCAATATGGCAGGCAATCACGAGGCGGTCGAGTGGGGCATTATCTGGGCGGCGGAAACCCCACCTGAAATGCTCGCCGAGAGCTATGTCAACCTGGTGCCTACTATACAAGGCGGGACGCACGTCAATGGCTTACGGGCGGGCTTAACTGAAGCCATGCGTGAGTTTTGCGAGATCCGTAATTTGTTGCCACGCGGCGTTAAAGTCGCGCCTGAAGACGTGTGGGAAAACTGTCATTATGTGCTGTCGGTTAAGCTGGAAGACCCCCAGTTCTCGGGGCAAACTAAAGAGCGGCTGAGTTCCAGGGAATGCGTCACCTTTGTTTCCGGTGTGGCTAAAGATGGCTTTAGCTTATGGTTAAATCAGCATCCAATGGAAGGCGAAAAAATCGCCGAGATCATTATCAACAGCGCCCAGAAACGCTTACACGCCAATAAAGCCATTATCCGCAAACGCATCACGGCAGGGCCTGCGTTGCCTGGGAAATTGGCCGATTGTTCGGCACAGGATATTGCCAGGACTGAGTTGTTTTTGGTGGAAGGCGATTCTGCTGGCGGTTCCGCCAAGCAAGCTAGGGAGCGTGACTTTCAGGCAATTATGCCTCTGCGCGGTAAAATCTTAAATACCTGGGAAGTTGAATCCAACCAAGTGATGGCTTCCCAAGAAGTCCACGACATTGCCGTTGCTTTAGGCATAGAACCTGGTTCCGATGATTTGCGGAACCTGCGTTATGGCAAGGTGTGCATCCTTGCCGATGCCGATTCGGACGGCAGCCATATTGCAACCTTGATTTGCGCCCTGTTTTACCAACATTTCCATGCGTTGGTTGTGGCAGGTCACGTCCATGTCGCCATGCCGCCCCTCTACAGAATAGACATAGGCAAGCGGGTATTTTACGCGCTGGATGAAGCCGAGCGGGAAGGCGTGCTGGATCGCATCAAAGCGGAAAAATTAAAAGGCGCAATTTCGGTGCAACGCTTCAAAGGTTTGGGTGAGATGAATCCTTCCCAGCTTAGGGAAACCACGATGAATCCCGATACCCGTAGGCTGATTCAATTGACCGTTGAACAAAGTGACGATACCCGTGGGCAACTGGATTTATTGCTGGCCAAAAAACGCGCGCCAGACCGGAAGACCTGGTTGGAAACCAAAGGAAATTTGGCGGATGTTGTATAAGGGCTGATTTACTTGGCGTAATGTTTATGCCGATCTGGACGGTTAATTGTTGGTTCGGCCAAGAAGCGTTAACTCCGTTCGCCTTGTACCCACCTAAAGGTTCGGGTCGAACGGCTTCAAGCATTATCCAGGAAAATCAATATCCTAAGTAAATGTGGTGCATTTCCGTCCGGTTATTTATACTCGATCAACTTGCTTTGGCTGCGCATTAATTTTTTCCATAAAAATTGGAGCTTACCCTGAAGCTCTGGAAACTTTCCTAAAACCAAAAAATAGGCACGAAGCCAGTTTACTTCCGGCTTGTTATGGCCTCGCAATGCCAAGCGGACAATTTGCAGCGGATAAAGTAGCAGGATACCGACTGCTAATATGCCATTGAAAAAAGCGGCAATTATCGCCGTAAGCGGAATAATGCCCGCCCAGAACCAAGGGCTGCGCGATTCTTTGACCCAGTGTTTTTCTGGGGGTGCGCCATGTAAGCAAGCCCCTTCTGCAAACGCATAGCCACCACGCAGGGTACGTTTCCACCACTGAGTAAATCGGGTGATCGCGGCATCATGCCAGGTCATTTCTGCATCCAGGCGATAAATTTTCCAGTCTGCTTGGCGTAACCTGACACATAGCTCTGGTTCTTCCCCTGCTATCAGGTTGCCATTGAAGCCATTGACAGCTTTCACTGCATCCACGCGCATTAAGGCATCGCCACCACAGGATTTGGTTTCGCCAACCGGGGTATCCCATTCAAAGTCACATAACAGGTTGTAGATCGAAGCATTTGGGAAGCGTTCCCTTCGGCGACCACAGACCACTGCGTATTGGGGTTGGGCGATTAAAAAATCTAAGGCTTTTTCGATCCAGCCTTCAACAAGCTCGCAGTCACCATCAACAAATTGAACGTAACTGAGTGTCGGATAGCGACTGGTTAAAAAATCAAATCCGGCATTCCTTGCCCTGGCGGCAGTAAAAGGGATAGACAAATCCAGATTGACGACAGTTGCGCCAAGTTGTTCCGCCAATTCAATGCTGTTATCAGTCGAGCCAGAGTCAACGTAAATGACATAGCGGGATTCACGAATCGCAGAGCTTATGCAGCGGGATAACCTTTCTCCCTCGTTCCTGCCAATAATGACGATGCCTAAGTCATTTGCCGACATTTAATACCTTCACCACCCGAGCAGGGCTGCCCACTGCAACAGAATAAGGGGGAATGTCCTTGAGGACGACAGCATTGGCGCCTATGACGCTGTCATGGCCTATCCTGATTTGCCCAAGCAGACAGACCCCCGCGCCTATGTCCACGCGGTCTTCAATAATGGGCAGCTCAAAATTATGGAATGTCCTGACAACACCCATCGTCGTGTTGTGCCGGATATGGACATCATCGCCAATGGATTCGGCATGCAAAACCATGCCGCTATGATGCCAAATCCTAACCCTGCGCCCCAGCTTGACGGTATAGGGCAAGGTAATGCCGCATGTCCATTGCACTATTTTATAGAGTACGTTGTACAAAACCGTACAAGGCGCTCGGAGTAGTTTTAATTTTATACCCATGCGCCAGTTACCAAACCGATGCACAACAATAGCCCATAAGCCTTGTTCAAAAGGGTCTTTATCATGGTTGATAAAATCTTCTTTGATTAGCGCGAGGAAGCTAATATCTTTTGGATTTTCGTTAGTTGAGCCACGTCTTTCCATTAAAGCACTCATTTATTGAAAAAAATTAAAATTAACAAAATCCCTTAGCAAAAACTCTGTCTCATTGTCTGGTTTACGTTGGATTTTCAGGCGAATGCGATATAAAGAATAAGCTCCCGCCCAAACTAAATTGGCGAGAACTAAGTACAAACGACCATGATTCTTTAAAAAATACCGTTGCCTGGACTCAAACCAGTAACGGGGCCGCCTTTTTTTGCTGCCATCGGTGACACCTGTAGAGCTGCCAACAAAATGCACAACGCGGCTTGCTGGAACATACCAACAAGGCCAGCCCGCCTTTTTCGCTTGTAAGCAGAAATCGGTTTCTTCAAAGTATAAAAAATAATCGTCATCAAACAGCCCTATATCGTCAAAAACCTGTTTCCGGATCAACATGCTGGCACCAGCAAGCCAATCTACCTTTACAGGCTTATCCGAAATGGGCAGCGCAACCTGCCATCTTTTCAATAAGTTGGAAATAATGCCCAATTTTAAGCCGTCATCCAATTCGCTTAAAATAGTATGGAATCGAAATGCCGAGCATTGTGGTGTACCATCAAAATCCTCAAGCCTTGAGCCAGTGATGCCCACTTGCGGGTTTTGTTCCATGAAGGTCAACAAGTGTTGCAATGCATCTTCTCGGATGACGGTGTCAGGATTTAATAACCAAACAAAATCTGCGTCAAAGCCCATTTTTTTTGCAGATTCTATGGCAAGGTTATTGCCTCCTGAAAAGCCTGAGTTATTTTCTGAGCAAATTAGATGGGCATTTTTGTTAGTTGAAACCCATTCTCCAATTAAATCAACGGAGTTATCACCTGAAAGATTATCAACAATAATCACTTTAACAGATTGATTTAAAATATTTTTTAATGATTCAAGGCAGTTGACGACCAATTCGCCCGTACGGTAATTTACGATGACTATGGCAACATTGTAATTAATTTTATTGACCATTAATAAATCCTATTGACCACATTGCGCCCAATAATAACAAGGCTAAAATTCTCAGGAATTTTTTATTCCGATCCGTCCCTGCCACTGAAACCATACCGTACCACGCTATAAAAATGTTCATATTATTATCCGCCATTAAAAATGATCGAACCTCCTGATAAGCCTACAGCCATTAAACTATAAGCCGCAAATGCCGCATAGATTCCGCGCCGATTATTAAACCAGGATGAGCGATACTTCCTGATACTATTGTCAACCGCAAAGTATAGAATGGTAGCCAAGATTAAGCTAACCACAAGTGCCAGTATTTTGCTAACGGGGGCTTCTCGAAGCCCAAACGGTTCTAGCACTTCATGCGCAACATATATACCGATCCAATGGTTAAGATAAAATGGGTACGACATCCCGCCCACAAATGAGCCTAAGTCAGTTTTTATACCAAACCGAGCCAGCAATAGCACTGTTACTACGGAAAAAATAGGGCTAGCAAAAGCATACGGTGCAAAATCAAACGCAATAATTGCAATTGATACCAATAAAATCGCAAACAGCATACTGATGGCCCATTTTTGCAAATGCCAATCACCAAAATAATACCTTAGCACTGCCGCAGTGACACCTAATGCGATTGCACCATAAGCTTGGGCACCGACTGCAAGCAAGCTTAATAATAACCATAAAACCATCGACTTACCTAGGGGGCGTTCTCATTTAAGCCAAATCAAAATGCTGGCTAGGCTGAGCAGGGTCATATAATTAACCGCCAACCGCTCGTAGCGAGTGGCGACGC
>JAYVGW010000336.1:0-3836 GCA_043771735.1 Methyloglobulus sp. | reverse complement strand
GACATTACGCAGGGAATTAACCGCCAGCCTTAATGCCGAATCGTCGACAATCCGGCCGTCCCACACCGTCTCGAATAATTCCTCATGGGAAATCAAACGCTCCGAGTGCAACAAAAAATACAGCAATAAACGATACACCTTAGGCGTTACTGTGACACACGATTCTTCGTTACACAAAAGCTGAGTGGCAGTGTCCAGTTGAAATGCCCCGAACGCGTAAGTATTGTTCTGTTCCATCGAAAAGCCCTCAGTGTTGTTATTAGAGTTTTGTAGGGACGCTAACAAATATATAACAACTTGCTAACAACTTACAATGACAGAATCCGTATACTGGAAACTGATTAATGGATTAAGAAAATTAAAAACCAATGGTAAAAACCAATGGGGGGGCTCTGAGGTATCTTTACTGCTGAGCCTAACAAGTCAGCCAAAGGGACGCGCCGCCCGTTGTCGGTTTTAATGTTTTGTTTTTTAACAAAGTTTGGTGGCGTTTGTTAAGCTTTTGTGAGCGGTGCGCCCCTTACCGTAACGTTAGGCTTCCCTTGGCAAATCGAAAGGGGGGTGATGATGGGGATGAGATTATTCAAGGTGTAGAAGAAGTGAGGTTCTTTTGCGGCTGGCGGAGAACCTTACCTCAACAAAAAGTGACCAGCCAAATTTAAACAACGAAAATAAGTTGTAATCCATAAGGAGGAACCAAAAATGTCAAGATGCCTTTATATTGTAGACCCGGTAAGTAGACTTTATACCCTTGATCCTGCAACTGCCTCGCCAAATCTCATTGGATCAGTTGGTATAGCCAATGTGACGGACATTGCCTTTCATGGGCCAACGTTATACGGAGTCAGTTTTTCCCAATTTCTGCGGCTCAACCCAGATACAGGGGCAGGGATTGTCATAGGAGCTATAGGGGGTGGCTTCACCACCAATGGCTTGGCTGTAGCCTCTGATGGCATAATCTACGCTGGTACCACAGCTGGTCAGTTGATCCGAATCAATCCCGTCACCGGAGCCGGGGTGATGGTAGGCAACTTCGGCGGCGGTCTCACATCCAGCGGCGATATCGCCTTCGACTCGAACGATGTTCTCTATGGAGCGCTGAACTCTGGAGGGACGGTCGTGCTTGCGCAGATCAACCGCAGCACAGGAGCTGCAACCCCGATTGGTCCTACGAGTTTGAGTACGGTGTATGGGCTGACCTTCTTTTGCTGCCGACTGTACGGGACATCCAGTCCTGGAGAACTGGTGGACATTAACGTGGCTACTGGCAAGGCTACCGTCATCGGAAAGAACACACTGACCCACTGGGGAATGACCGCTCGTCCGTGTTGTGGGTGCTGATTCGCTACCTGTACATGAGATTGCCCGCAGTCGTTAGTAGCGTACTTATCCGGTTGACACACCGAGTTACTACCGGTAGTGTTTAGTGTCAATGAAGATTCACCGCCCATCGAGTCGGCTATTGAGCAGACTAACTATAGGTAGAAGGTTGGTGCGCCAACCGGATAGGCACGGTTAGTAGCACATTTTGGCCTAACGAATAAGGTTAGATTGTGTGAGCGAAGCGAATCATAATCTGAAACGTTTGTTGGACAAGCCCGGCCTGTTCAGCGGTGGTCGAAAAATACGGAAAAGTAAGGCTTGACAATCTATAATTTTTAAGGTAATTGGCCAGGTAGGGTGGGTAGGCTTTTTTGCCCACCATTTACAGCACCAAAAGCCAGCCCGGTAGAGTGGACAAAAGTGAAGCATTGCCCACCGTAATTGCCTAATAATCGCATCAACTCGGACTGCCGAGTACGCTGCGCTTCGTTGGCAGCCAGTTATGCATGTCGTTAAGCTGTACGGATGGAAAAGAGGCTTCATGAGCTCGGAAAACCTGTTCATATGGGAGAATCACTATGACGAAACAATTTCTACTACGCGGACTGCTGGTCCTGTATCTGTTGCTACCAATCGGAGCTTCAGCCGAACAATCATTCAGCAAACTCTTTGTGTTTGGCGATAGCCTGTCGGACACGGGCAATCTTGCTGCCCTGCCTGGGTTCGAATTTCTCAACAGCCCGCCCTTTGATATGGGGTTCAGCAATGGGGATCGCGCTGTGGAGGTACTTGGAAAGAGCCTTGGTTTGAATGTCAACCCCTCACTTCATTTGGTAGGACGGCCTGTCGGGACGAACTTTGCTGTCTCGGGCGCCCGAGCCAGAGGAACCAACCCCATCGACCTGTCTGCTCAAATAGGGGCATTCCTGTTAGACAATAGGGGCGCGGCCCCGTCCGATGTGCTGTACGTCGTGTTCATCGGTGGTAACGATGTTCGAGATGCCCGCGATGAACCTGACAAGCATTTAGCGAAGGGAATTATTAGGGATGCAGTTAAGTCAATTGACTTGAGTGTACGCTCATTAGTGACCACAGGCGCGAAAGCGATTATGGTTGTTAACGTTCCCGATATTGGCGCCACACCGGAAAGCCGGCAATCCGGCAATGAAGAGCTTTCCGAACGCGCAACTGAGCTGACGAAACAATTTAACAAGGAATTATCAGGAAGGATGCGCCGGATTGAGCGCGATCTTAATTTCGACCTTGTTGATTTTAATATCTTCCAGTTCTTCCGATTTGTTATCAAAAATAGCGTCGCACTCGGGTTTACAAACAACGATGATGCTTGCTTTAGCAGTGTGACCTTTATCGTTCACCCGGATTGCAATTTCGATAAATTTGTTTTCTTTGATGAGTTTCATCCCACGAAGAGAATTCATGAGCGAATCGGAAGGGCTTTATTTGCTGTAGCCCCTGAATTAGTTGAGGTTGCACCGTAGCCAGGGTGGTGCGACTGGCATGATAGTTAGCCAGCTGGTGAAAGCTCGTAGGATGCGCTGAGGCACGAAGCGCATCAATTGCGAACGATGAGCTTCTGTCAGCACATCTTACAGCCCTTGTTACGTTGTTGGAGCGCTAATATGGACGATTACTCCGAAGTTTTTACGCCAGCTGAAGCACATGATAATTCTCGTGCCAGGGTATTGGCGACCCTGCTCGATACACATCACACGACATTCTACACCGTAATCAGCGTTATCCAGGCTGCCTGTTTCGGGTTTTTGGTTTTGGTGTGCTTCGAGGAAGGTAAACACTATGTTGCTTCCCAATGGCTACTTGCGGCAAATACGTTGGTAATCATCGTCCTGGTCTGGAACGGGTTCATTAGAGGATTCGTTGTTCTTTCGTACGTGCCTAAGCTGGTCGACGGTGCGATACCGTTCACTCTAGGCGCCGCGCAGTGCTTCGCGGCTTATTTCGTCGGGCACAATGTGCACGGCTGGTATTGGAGCATCGCCGCGCTGGGCTTTATCGGTTTTATCGGATATGTAAACGCCGAGGTCAACGCCCGCCTCAACCCAGAGGAAAACGCGCACATAATGGTTTTTTATAGTCAACACCTGCGGATATCACAGGTCTCTGCTCTATTTGTGGTTGCCGTTTGTGGGGGGATAGCTTATTTCGCCAGTTGGTCAAAGGAGATACTTACGTCGCTTTCATTCGCTGTCACTGCCGGATACGCAGTTGGGGAAGAGGTGCTTTGGTTACGGTTGGAAAAATTTGCACGCGGCACTGACTGATGATAATGATTAGTAACTGCCTAACGAATAACTGGGAATAGCTGGGGCAGAGTAAAATTAAATGCCAAACTCAACGCCCAGCGGAGCTTCGCTAACGCCCAGTCAGTTATTTTCCTATTTTGCGGTAATTGTGTAGAATCAATGGACTCAAATTCATTTATATAAAATGCCAAGAAAAGTCAGAGAACTTATACAAGATTTGAAAAGTGCTGG
>JAYVGW010000335.1:0-6672 GCA_043771735.1 Methyloglobulus sp. | reverse complement strand
GATGTTGATGGCAGCGTGCACGATACCTGGTGGCTGGTGGACAACGGCTTCATCGGTGAAGACGGCATGGCGCGGACATCAAGCCCGCCGTATTCAGGTATTACTGGTGGTGATGGAGTGTTTGTGATCACCAAAAGTGAAGTTAATGGCGACACGGGCGAAATCAAAGTTAACCAAAGGGTAATAAATTACAATGCTTTTGCTTCTTTATCTGGAAAAATTGCGATCGCCGCATCTTCCTTTATGCCAAGTGGCGCACTTGGCATATTCGGTGCGTCATCGTCGGTTTATGGCTTTCAGTACACAATTGAAGGTGCTTTCAAGCGAGAAATACCTAGCGAAGCTTTTGACAAAGCAAATATTTCAGTTGATTTCCCAGCGCCGCCTACTATTTCTGTGCACACCCCTATCATCACTGGCTTTACTTACACCCATGAAGATCAATGGTTAGAGGTAAGCGTTAAGAATTATCTTCCTCCAGGTCAATCGCCAGATAATTTTAAATTCCAGGTATGGCTGATGCCAAGGGGCGAACAAATTACTTCGCCGACCAAAACAGGTGCGGACATTGATAGGGGCATGATCTGGCAAGGATTTGATGTCACGGATGTAAATAACGGCAAATTTCGGGTAAAGCTACCTAAACATTTGGCCTTGTCCATGCATGACATTTATGTACAGCGTATATCCAGCGGTACAGTAGAAGGCCAAAGCGTAACAATCCGTCGATCAAATAGCGACCCGCTTCAAGCTTGGGCATTAGGTACGGATGAAACCCTGGTAACCACGGCTAACACAATTCATGCTTTTAAATCGGGTGACTTATCTTTGGTAGCCAAAGTCAACGAAGACGAAAAAGGTAATCCCCTCAAACTTTATGGTCGTTACACTGACCAGATTGCTTACAGTTATGACGGTACGCTGGCATTCATTGCTGGTACTAATAGCAACATTTACGTTTACGACACTCAAGCCCGTAGCGTAGTGCATACCTTACATTTGGTTAACTCTACTACCAGTATCACTAGTTTAGCGGTGGTTGATGGCTGGTTATATGTTACCGAAGGCAGCCGTTACGGTGAAACGGGCGGGCGATTAATGCGTATCAATGTTGACCAGAATAGCCAAGGTTTTCTCAAAAACGACGACCAAAACCATCAGCAAGTACTATTAGGCGTTACAGCACCTTTTGGTTTCCAAGACATGGCAGTAAATAACGGCAGTTATCTAGCATTGACCGCGCCGAAAAGTCCGGATAGCATTTATGGTTCTAGCAATGGAGTATTCGGTAACGTCTATGTTATTGATTTGGGTAAAATTGATAAGAATGGCATTGCTGAGTCAATAACCATTATCGGCGCCGATGAGCTTCAAAACAAAGGCACGTTTCCGCAATTTATCTCCAGTGGTAATAACGATGGAGAATTTATATTGTCCAGCGGTAGGGATAAAAACTCAGGGCTTATCAGAGTGCAGGTAGGCTTAGACGCAGCAGGTAACCTGACTAACTCGGATACTGCAAAATTAATTAATGTAAAACCAAATGACCCTTTTTGGTCCCTAAAACCGTTTCGACAAACCATACAGCGTTCTGCGGGAAATGTGGTGGTCACTTACAAAAATCCAGAAACTGGCATTGAGGATGAATATGCCTTGGTGGCAGACTACAATTTTGCCTTTAATGATGGACAAAATTATACAGGGAGAGGAGTACAGATAGGTGGAAAAATCGGTGTTATTAAAGACCCGTTTGGCACACCAATTTATATGGGCGCAACCACGCCGATAGTCGGCGCGGCAATAGAGCATTTGTCATTGTCTGCTGACGGTAAGTTGTATGCTGATGCCTTTATCTCAGAGAAAACAGAAGAGTACGACAGGATGTACAAGTCCCTTTTCGTCTGGAATGCTGCCCAATTGATTCAAGATGCCCTTGATGCCAGGGCAGATAATGACCCTTACACCCGGCCTATTGACAAAAAAAGGATAGGTCTTAGCCCGGTCGATCACCTTGATGGCAACTATGAATGGCGTTCCGCACCACCTGTACGCATCAACGGTACTAGGAAGGACAGTTGGAATGATTGGGACAACCCAATGACACCTTGGCAAGAAAACGTTGATTATTTCGGCTTCACTTATGGCATAGGCGCGTATACCGTACCTGGACGCGATGGTGTGCTCAATGCCCAACCTGTTTATCCCAATATAGAAATGCCTCAACCAGCCGAAGGCAGTCCTTCAATGAATATTGATGACAATATTGCTACACGATACTTAGAGCTTACTGATGCTCAGATGCAAGCAGATATCGATGAATATCTTAAAAATAATGAAGGTGGGATACCTTGGGAAAACGCTGCATGGTATGCAACCAAATATACTTTCTATACAGGCTTAAACCTTGCGTTGGGTGGTGCTCTCGATAGGGAAGCCCATCTCACGGAAGAGTATCTCAACAGCGATATTAATCTTATTAGTGGCGCCAAATATGCAGTAGCAACAACTGCAACAATGGGTATTTCCTTGGCTTCTTTGATTGGCTCTGTTCGTGTGGCAGGTGCAGTGACAGAGGGTTTAACGGCAAGTCTTGGCGTATATGGCGGCGGGCTTGCGGGCGGCTTAGTAGGGGCAGAAACTTATGTCCTTGGAAATGAATTATCAAAAATATCGGGCTCCTATACTTCAGGTGGCAAGGTGGGCAATTCATTCGATAATATAAGCTACAGTCAAATAAGCAACGACATAATGACAGACACTCTCATGTTTGCTGCACCTCTAATAGCCCCTCAAGTTGCTTGGTTAAATGCCAAAATTGTGCACAACAGCCCGTCTGTTGGCCTCTCCTTGCCATTCCGCCTAGTTGAGCCAATAATGGCTACCGATACCCGTGGCTTACGGTACTCCTTGGCAAACACATCTGGCTTCAACATTCTCAGGGCTGCTGGTGGAAGAATCACTCGTGGCGTGCATAGCCTAGAAATAAAACCTGCAGGGTCGCTTAGCGTGGAAGCTGCTGAAGATTGGATATTAGCCGCTGGCAAGAGAATAGATGATTTTATTGATCAAACCCTCAGCGAACAAGAAAAAGCGTGGCTAAAAGTGCAGCTTGACAACGCCATTAAAATTGCCGGACGGACTGCCATGAATGATTCCAATCATGTCTTTACACTCAACCTAAATCCGCCTAAAACCTTTGCCGAACTAAAGAAAGAGTTCAGCAAAGAATACGGCGGTGAAGAGTTGTATAAAAAGATTAACAAATACATCGACGAGCAATACACAGGTAGCTGTTTTGTCGCTGGCACTTTGGTACACACCAAAGAAGGCTTAAGACCGATCGAAGAAATCAAGGTCGGTGATTACGTGCTTTCCAAACCTGAAAGCGGCACAGGCGAACTTGCCTACAAGCGTGTCACTAAAACCTTTGTGCATGATGACCGTGAAGTGTTTGGGATGACATACGAAGTTATGGGCAAGGAGGCGCTGTTAGTTACCACTGCGGAGCATCCCTTTTGGATACCCACTTTGCGAGTGAAAGACCCGAATGTTAAATTCGGAGGCATGAACATTCCGCTTGGTAAATGGGTTACTGCTGGGGAAATGTTCAAAGTAAATGATGATTACTACAAAGGTAAAGGAGAAGGAGCGCGACACTATCTGAGTACTTTTGATAATAGGGAATATGGTATTGTGCAGTCCACTCCAATTTGTACTGCAACTAATAATCCAAAGAACAATGTTTATGGTTTTGCTGGTTCAGACTATGGTGTCCTCTGGCCATTGAGTAAAGATACACAGAGAGAAGGCTATGGGGGGGGGGTTGACTTTAGGGGCAGTGTGCCAACAATTTTAACATCACCTAACGGGATGATAGATGTTTCATTAGACTTAGATAAAAAAGGTCGTAATACTGATAAAGACAGTTGGATAAAAGGTTCTGCGGAGTATTTAACCCGTGGCTATCAACCTAAGCGATTCACCGTATATAACTTAGAGGTTGAAGACTTTCATACCTATTTTGTGGGGGAACATGGCATTTGGGTGCATAACAAAAACCCCGAATTGCTCAAACCACTTCCGGAAGCAAAATTCCCATCCGAACCTACGAATGTCTATTGGGAAACTTCAGGCAATATTAAAAAGCTAAAAGAAGAAGTGTATGCCTATACCGCAAAAGTCAGAGACGTGATTACTATCGTCAAAGACTTAACCGTCAACCAAAGTGGTTACGCCACCCAAAAAAAGGTGCTGGGTAAAATTATTGATGATGTCACCGGGCGTTTGGGTGCTTATACCTTAGCGCGCGATGAATTCTTCAGCATAGTAAATGGTAAGCCAAAACTCCCCTTTATGAAAGCAGGCGACATGATGGTATACCTTGAAGACAAAGGTAAACTTTTCATGACCAACCTGATGGGTGATGTAAAAGGTGGGGTGTTCGGAAATAAAAGTGGGGCTATTAAGGATTATTTAGAAAAAGATATATTAGGTATTGATATTAAAGATTTTGTGGCGGATTTGGCTAATTTAAGCCTGACTTTAGAGAAAAACTACCCTGGGCTAAAGTATGCGTATCTGCCTGATGATCAGGTAGGTGTCGAGTTATTTCAAGAATTTATTAAAAAGGCGGTAAATGACTCGAGATTAGGTTTGGATAATATTGTTGATAGTTTGGCAGGTAAAGATTATCACTTTGGTACAGTTTCTAAAGCAGACTGGTTCTCCAAAAATATTGTTGTGGCTGGCAGAAAAGAACTCACTACTCCCATAAAGGGCGCAACCGAGACGATTGCTGATTTTGTCAGCGAGGCAACGAAAACAATCGGCAAGGATGGTGAAGTTGTCATCACCTGGGAGCAAAAGGCCACCAAAGACTTTGCCGAGCCGATTACAGAAAATAGCGAAAGAGATGTATTTGCACATCTTAAACAGATAGCAGATGCCACTGAGTTAAGATTGTATCAATTTGTTGCTGAGCAGCCGCAAATTGAATCGCAAAGTGTAATCACAAAAGCTGATTTAGATGCTTTGCTGCCTGCCGCCAAGCAGTATTGGCTAAACGCTGGTGCCCTGCCTTCCGTATTGGACAATGTGCAAGTGAATATCGACAACTTGGCAATCAATGTCGCCGCACAAACTCAAGGCAACCAAATCACCTTGTCCGCCAACGGAGCAGGCTGGGGTTGGTTTGTGGACAACACACCGCTGGCTTCCAAAGAATTTTCTATTCAAGAAGGTACGGATTGGCTGGCAAGCGTTGGCACTGAAGCCGAAGGTAAGCTTGACCTGCTTTCAGTATTGATCCACGAGCTAGGCCATACCCTGGGGCTTGTACACGCCCATGATGGCGCATTGGAAGCAATCATTAATGTGGGTGAGCGCCGTTTGCCGGACGCTGATGAACTGGCACTGATGGGCAACTTACAAGCCGCCGTCAGCAACAAAACACACCAATCCTTGGCACAACCGACACAATACCAATTTGTGGCGAACCCTGTATTGATAAATGGCAACTTTAGCAACAGTGATTCTGGCTGGGCGACCACCGGCAAAGTGGAAGTCGCTAATGGCGCAGCGGTATTGGCAGAGACTACTACGAGCCAAACCCGCCTCAACCAAGTATTTATGGTCGGCGCGAATGACCGTTATTTAAGCTTTACCTTGTCTGGCATTGCCCTCGATGATGTTACGGCAGGCCCTGACGATGCCTTTGAAGTGGCCTTGCTCAACGCCAACACCGGTGCATCGCTTACCCAGCCTATCGCCATGACCCGCACCGATGCCTTGCTTAACCTGCAAGCCAACGGCGCAGAACTGGCGGCACAAGGCGTGACCCGTATCGTCAATACCGATGGCAGCCGCACTTACGTGGTGGATTTGGCAGGCATTGCCGCTGGCACTGCCGTCAACCTGTCCTTTGACCTGATCGGCTTCGGCAAAGATGCCGCCAACACCCAAAGCCATGTCACCGTACGTGACGTTCGCATGTTTGGTGTGCCGGTAACGCAGGATGATGCAGCAACGGGCAACGAAGACAGCGTTATCAACGTTATCGCTTTGGCGAATGACACTAATGCTAACCAAGCAGGTTTAAAACCTGTCGTGGTTGCCACCCCTGCCCACGGTCAAGTCACGTTGAACGATGATGGCAGCTTTAGCTACACCCCGCAAGCCAACTTCTTCGGCACGGACAGCTTTACTTACAAGGTAAGCAATGGGGCAGTAGATTCCAACGTTTCCACCGTCTACCTAAGCATCAACCCGGTCAATGATGCGCCAATCACTATCGATCAAAGCGTCACGATGCTTGAAGATACGGCAGTATCGCTTGGCCTCTTGGCCGGCACCAGCGACGTAGAAGGCGATACCTTAACGCCAATCATCGTCACCCAGCCAGAACACGGCACGTTGACCATGAATGCCGACGGTACATTCACCTATACCGCAGCGACTGACTACAACGGCACGGACAGCTTTACTTACAAGGTCAATGACGGCCAGGCTGATTCAAGCCTGGCGACTGTCAGCCTGGTAATCACCGCAGTCAACGATGCGGCGGTGGTCAGCGACCTTAACCTGAACACCGACGAAGACCAACCGCTGGTATTTAACCTGCTGGCTGATACGACTGATGTGGATAGCACAGCTCTTACGGCGCAAATCGTTTCT
>JAYVGW010000334.1:0-10424 GCA_043771735.1 Methyloglobulus sp. | reverse complement strand
GCCGATAAAGCCGATCATCACTACGGCAAAGAGCACTCGGCTGATAATCAAGACCTGATCCAGCGGCATTTCGGAGCCGCCTCCAGCCAGTGTTTTTACGAAATCCACAATCCGGTCAAAGCCAGTTGCACCACTATTAAGAATATCAATCAGTTGGTTGTTCATTTTGGCATCCCTCAATCTACGTTAACGGAATGGGTCGTTTTTTCCATTATTGTGTTTAAAAAGTGTGCATCCATGCACCTCATAACATCCTTTTTTATTAAGGAGGAGGTACGCACACAATGAATGGTTTTTAATTCAGTGGGCTATTTATTCCTCCCTTACCTATAGTTCCGGTCAAGCTTCGCGTTTGTTCAAATTATTTTTCGAAAACAAGTGCGAATAGGAAATTGAAGTCCGTTGGGTTAGCGGTTTTATCGCGTAACCCAACGAGCTGACCTTAATTTTTTCGTCAGCAAACTGCCAATCAACACACAACATCAAATACAATCGGACATAAAAAACCCTGCCTGGAAATTACGGGCAGGGTTTTGTAACCCCGGTTATGGCGGATTGCCTAAAGGCGAATCCACCTTACGGGATGGCACTATTCAAAATCACTGCAAAAAACGCCCATTGATGAGTCCTCGACGATCATATCCGCATCCAGACCATTCTCCTTCCTAGCGCTCCAATAAAAGGTATGCGCGTTTTGACCAATGGAAGAAGAGAGACTCCTGATCACTAAGGTTGAGCTAACCACCGTGCGGTCAGTTTCCTCACCAGTGAGGTTGTCTTTATCGATTGTACGATCGCCTCCGGATTGGGTGGCGGCTGGGAGAGCAGGGCCTTCGCTGAAACCGAAGACATAACGATTGTCATCTCCGTTGAGCGGATTGATGGCTTCGGCACTACCCGTAACCATGCATTGCCAAGTTCCGCTGTTAAGTGGTAATGTGACTGTCGTCGACACTAATTGATTCGGTGCTGTCCCAGTGATAGTGTCGTTGGTGGTCGTGCTAGCTCCTTTGACCAAAGACTCTTGAGCCAACAGGTTCGCCGAGACAAGCACCAAACATAGGGCTAATGACGACATCAATACGCGGTTGCTGTTTATTTCGTGTTTCATGGTATTTCTCCAGTAAGTTTAGATAAAAAAATCAAAGGGGCCAGACTAGAATGAATTATGCCGCCATTGATTTTTAGTACGTTTCCACTCTAAGGAAATTTGTAACTTGGGTTAATTTGACTAAAACCCATGATGGAATCTCCTATTTTGAATGGGGTTGAATTGAGGGTTTTCTTAACCCTCACTCATGATTCCGGTCAGGTATCGAATTTGTTCAAATTATTTTTAAAAAAATCTTAAAAAATCCCTGCACAGTTTTTTGATAATGTTCTTTAAAAAGAAAATAGAAATAAAATCAGTTGCTTGAATAGAAAACTAGGGGAAATTAACCTGATTAGCAAGATGCTTCAGCCAAAGGGCGGGTAGCCCCTTCTCCCTTCGGGAGAAGGTTGGGATGAGGGGCTCTAAAAAGCAAAAAGCCTTATTAACCCCCTCACCCTAGCCCTCTCCCTGTGGGAGAGGGCATCAGTACCTTTTCGGCTGAAGCATTTTGCTAATCAGGAAAATTAATGTAGAAAAGCAGGGTAAGATGGGTTTGCTTGGCTAAGGAAGAAGCCCTTAATTTTTGATATTGAGGGTTTGCAAAATGGCCCACGCATCCAGGGAACGTAACGGCGCAGCCGGTTGTTGCTTACCATTACGCAGGAGTAATTCTTTGATCTGGTCAGGCGAAAGGTTGGGCTTTAATTCAAGTAACAGGGCAATAATGCCACTGACATGGGCGGCCGCCAGGGAACTGCCGGACACAAGATCGTAGCCGTCGTTAGGCACGGTCGTCAAGATTTCCACGCCGGGTGCAACCACAACGCCCGGAAATTGCGGTAACCAAGCGGGTTGCGATACGTGCCCATCCGGTCCAGTTGAGATTACTGGAATTGCGAACGGCAGTTCTGCGGGGAATCCTGGTTGCTGTTGTTTTTCCAGGGTTGCGGCGACAACGTTAATACCGCGCTTATGGGCGGTTTCCAGTAGTTTGCTCAGTAACTCGTCATGGGGGCCTGCCAAACTTAGGTTGATGATGCGTGCCTTATTTTTGATTGCGGCATCCAGTGCTTTCGCCAGCGACCAGCTACTGCATTGCGCCTTGGCATCTGAGGATTTTGGATACCAACAAGCCTTTAACACGCTGACTTCGGCATCTGGTGAAATTCCAGAAATGCCTGCCCCATCGTTAGCCTTTGCGACGATTACACCCGTTATCGCCGTACCATGACGGTCATGCGCGAAAGAATAATCGCTGCCATCAACAAAATTGGCTGTTTCCAGAAGCTGATCGTTGAAGTCAGGATGGCCTTTATCCGCGCCTGTGTCAACCACAGCTATACGAACCCCTTTGCCAGTGGCAAGTCGGTGCGCGGTATCAGCGTTGATAAGCTTTGGGGCGTAACTTATTTTAGCAAAAGCATCGCTTTCACTGCTTTGAATGCCTTCGAACACCTGGTTTTCTTGCGCTAGCACCACGCGGGCATCAGCCCGTAGCTGCTGAATGACCTTATCCAAATTTTCCTGCTCCGGCACTTTGTAAACCAGGCAATCGACACCGATGGAAGACAGCGGGAATTCCCCCGATATCAGTATGTCATTGTCTTGAGCCAGCTCTTCCCGTATTCTCGTCCATTCAGATTTGAGGTTTTCTGGCAACGTCACCAACACTTGACGGCTTAACATCTGCTTCGGTACCTCGTTTATACCCTCAAAGAAGGCGGGAGAACCTCCAGCACAACCCAGCAGGAATACTGACGGGATAAGGTACAAAAACAAGCTGTGTTTTTTTGTTATCATGAGATAAGCGGAAAGCTATTCAACCGCCTGCGCTAACCGTACTTTGGGATTTGCGCGCAGTACGGACAGTGCTTGCGCTTGTTCCTTGGATGCCACTTCAACCGTATAACTGCCAACCTCGGATGGTCCTTGCCGAATCTGAGCCTTGGCTTGTTTCAGTAAATCGAACAATTCCCGTGTCGTCATGTCTTCGGAGAACACCAGTCGAATGGATGTGCCTTTTGTCGCCGCTGGCAACTCAGTATTGGAGAGGGTCTCAAATACGCCGCCCGTCCCTTGAATAGGGGTATACGGCAGTACCACAAACAAAGCCAGCACCGCCAAAGCCAGGGTTTCAAATGCCAGTGTCCAGCGCACTGGACGGGGGGTTTGGGGAAACCAAAGGGCAATGTGCTGGAAAATTCCTGGCGCAGCTTTCGTTCGGCTTGTATCCGGCTTTAGGGTTGCAGCTTCAAGCCGGTCTACCTCTGCAAGAATTCCGGCAAAGTGTGCTGGTGTGGGTTTCCAGATTTCTTGCGGGACTGGAAGTTGCCCAGCCAGGTTTTGGCATCGTAGCGCTTCGTTTTGGCACAGGTCACAAACGGCCATGTGCTGCTCCACAACGGCACTTTCTCTGGTTGATAGCGTACCATTGACGTACCAAGGGATCAGGCCTTCTACCTCACTGTGTTCAGGGTCTATTGTATTGTTTAGTTTATTTTCAGTCATACCATTGCCTTACCCTGTTCGGGCAGCGAGAAACCTTTACGTGCCAGCAATTCCGCCAAGCGCTTACGCGCGTGAAACAAACGGGTTTTCACGGTGTTGATCGGACAACCCACAATATCGGCGATTTCCTGGTAAGAGCAATCCTCGCCAAAGCATAATTCGATCACCGCAAGATGGTCGGCGGAAAGTTTGGAAAACGCCCATGACATGGCATCGCCCAGCTCCCAGCCCATCACCACGCGCTCTGGTTCGGAAGACGTATGCGTGGCGGATTCATAAGCGGCGTGGGCATTGTCTTCGTCGTTATCAATCTCAAGCGGCAAGTCCTCAAGGTATTCCTCACGCCGTCGTCCGACGCGTTCCAATATCTTAAGCCCTTTGTTATGCGCGATACCGAACAGCCAGGTTGACAGCCGCCCCCGTTCGGAATCATAGCGCTCTGCTGATTGCCAAACCGTAAGCATCACATCGTTTACCGCCTCGTCAACCCAGTCTTTTTGCTTCAACATTTTCATAAGGAACCTGCCGAAACCCTCCGCATACAAATAATAAAACGCCTCGAAAGCCTTGCGATCCTTCGCGGCTATAAGCTTAATTAAAGCTATGCCCTGCGCCTCATCCACAATTTTCGCCAAATTACCTCCCAACCTAAGCGCTAACCCGACATTTAAGGGAATCTCTAAAAATTCAAAAAACTCCTTCTCCCTTAGGGATACCTACATGGATGTAGGTAGTAGGGCAACGCAGGAGCAGTTGCCGAGAAGGTTGGGATGAGGGGATTTAAAATCAATCAGTTAAACCTCTCACCCTAGCCCTCTCCCAAAGGTAGAGGGGATTATTAGAGGCACACTTAAGGTAAAAGCTGCCAGATTAAACCGTATAAATACCTTGAAAGAGTGATTTGAATCATAACACTATAATTCCGCTAATTTTTATTGAATTTAGCGTTATTTGTGGCTAAATGCCGCTACGCTAACAGGCAAGGAATGTCCGATTGCATCACCATCGTTACCTAACCTCGAACGAAAATCGCTTACCTATGATTCCTGCCAGAAGTTAAAATGTTCATAGTGTTTAAATATAAAAGGCCCAATCTTTCGATTTAGCGACTAACCTCGATGCAGTTTGCGGAAATCGCGCAGGGTTAGGCGCTTCAATATTCCTCAGTTACGGAGACACTTCATCGCGGCTGCTGGCTTGGCTAAAATTACACAGCCTTGGCAGATTTGGTCTACAATCGTTCGTATTAAAAAGGTAAAAAATATAATTTGTGGGCTTGCAAAACGTAAGCCTAAACTAACTGACGATATATGACGGTTGTTATAACATGGCGCAAGAGGCAGCATCGCTGACCATTAAACTCATAGGCTTTGAAAAGCATGAAGCGGATAAATTTTCCGCTATCCTTGATTTAGCTGAATTTGCCTTGCAACCCGCTTGGACGATGGTTGATGCGGATGCTGCTGATTTTTATCTGCTAACAGAAAAGCCAACATCTAATAACCATCAAGGGTTGCCACTGGAGCGTTGCCTTTTTTACACCAGGGGCATGCCGAACATACATACCGAAAATGGCGTTCAAGTTGATTCCGATGGCACGCCAAGTTTGCAATCGTTAGTAAAGTCACTTAACCGGATTGCTGCACAAACTTCTCGATTGCCCCCTGCTTTTCCTGCCTCTTCGCTAGATGAGATGGTCATGTCAGAGAAACTTGGTAAGCCTAGTGAGCTGCCAATCGTCGCCAAAGCCTCTTCTGAGTAAACAAGCCAGAAAAAACCAGGCAGTTATTCCGTTAAAGTCCCTAAAAGGCACTGTCGCTGGACAAATTTCCAACCTGACCCTTGCTTTTCCTGCCTCTCCGCTAGGTAAGATGGCCTTGTCAGAAGAGCTTGGCAAGCCAAATGCACAACCAACCGAAGCCAGCGTTTCTACGGACAAACAACCGAGAACAAGGCTGGCAGACATTCCGTCCAACCCACAACAAGGCGGTATTGCTGCACAAACTCGCCGACTGGCTGCATCAGCCTTTTCTACCCGGTCGTTAGATGAGATGGCCATGGCGGAAGAATTTGCCACGCTTGACTCGCCGCCGCCTGATAAAAAGCCAAAAACAAAGCAGTCAACCATTCCATTCAACCCCCAGCAAGGCATTTTGAAACACTTACTGGCAGAAACCACCCATCCTGTGGCATTTAAGATCAAAGGGAAGCCTGATTGCAACCCGATATATATTTATCCTGAAAAAAAAGTTTTTTACTGCCTATCGCCGTTGGAAAAGCTTGCCCCGTACTTTGTTATCGACAAAAACCTAGTTACAACGCCCTTGTCGATAACAGAGCTAAACAAAGCGGTAAAGAAGCAATCCCTGACCCCACAACCCTTAAGTTATCTAATCTGGTATGCAGGCTTTAGCTTATCCCAAGGCAGGATGCTGCTCGGGCATACCGACCAGGACTTTTTTTATCTGAAAAAAATCCCTTATCGGGACGCTAATACCGCTGGCTATCTTCCACTTGCGGTATATCTGCTGGAGAATATAACCAACTTAGAAATTGCTGCCAAGGAAACAGGTTTGGCCCTTGATAAGGTCATTGATTTTTATAATGGTTGTTACCTTATCGGGTTAATTCAAAGAGCGACGGAAACGGGATTGGTGCTTGAACTGGCGCATGATTATTTCAGCGCTGATTATATCGATGGCCTGGTTGCAAAGGCTATGGACTACGAACTCAACAGAAAACCGCCTAAACCGGAAAAACAAACCGAAAAACAAAGCTTGATGGACAAATTTATAAATAGCCTGAAAAACTAACCTGATGTTAATTCTAAGGTAACCAAAATGATGATCCAAGCAGTTAAGCTTTATAGCTGGGAAAGTAAAATAACGCTTCATGCTAGTGGATTAATTCTGGGCAAAATACAAAATGGCAAAACTCGACGATATTTTACAAAAAGCGATTGCTGATATTGGCGGCGCGATTGGTTGCGCAGTCATCGATGCCGATACAAGGCAGTTGATTTGTGTTGCAACTAAAGTCCCTTCGCTAACCCCAAACTGTTTGGAAGCGCTGGCTGTTGCCGTGGTGGAACTCATCCGTGGCAAGCAAGTCAGGGCGGTTGAGACATTGCTGACCAGCAAGCGCGGTAAGCCAGCAGTGAATGCGATTGATGAGATGTATGTCAACGCCGGTGAATCCAGGCACTTTATTGCGACTTTCCCAGAAAAGCCAAACTGCCTGATTGTCTTAAGTACCGACCAAAATACAAGTGTTGGTATGGGTTGGGTAATTTTACATCGAACCATCATTCCTTTGATTGCGCCAGGAGTTTTTTCTAAACTTCCCAAAGCATGACGCTGAACTGCAAATAGGGATTAGCCGTTGTACGGCGTTGGCCTTAAAGTGCCGTGCCGCTTTTAATTGGCGGATTACATTTTTAACGATTATTTTTGTCCTGAAATAATCGAAAAAAAAGGCAACACGTCCTTGTGTTACCCTGGCATTAAAGCTTTTAAAGATAAAGATTATCTGATCACATTATGGCCACGGCCACTCATACACTGGTTATAGGCATTACGATACCTGTCTTCAGAGGTAAAACCTTGCTTTGCCGCGCCGCCGAAACCGCCTGCCGCCGCACCTATGGCCGCTCCCGCCGCCGGATTGCCGGTGAATGCGCCAACCACCGCCCCGCCCGCCGCACCCACTAAGCCGCCCACACCTGCACCAATGGCCGTTTCCTTAACTGTACTACCACCCGATGAGTGTCGCGCTAACTGTCTGCACTCTTCCATATCCTGGTTGATACGGTAAGCGTTTGGGTTATTGTAGGTATCAACAGTCGGGGTGTACCCTCCTTGACTGTAACACGCTGACAACATCAGTGCGCTTGCGATAATCATACTGACTTTAACTGTTTTCATTTTTACTACCTCATTGAGTGATTGTTTACATTGTTGGCGTTAGTTTAGACCATCAATTATGAATGCTCTATGAATATGGTCAACATCATAGAAAAACAACATTAGTTCTCTCTTAAAACCCAAAGTGGCGGACTGGTGACGACACGGCGCACCCCCCAGCATCCCGCTAATCCAACCGCAAATGTGCCGATTAACGGCAAGGCGATCCATAAGTACCAGGTTGGGGCGTAATCCAAATGCAACGCTTTTGAATACAGGGCAAAGAGCAAAGCTTCCGAAATAATCACCGCCAACACACCAGAAACGAGACCCAGCAAGGCAAATTCTATGATGTGTGTCCGTCGCAATAAGGCGCGGTTAGCGCCGAAAGTCCGTAGCAATGCGCTTTCATAGATACGGTTGTCCAAGGTCGAATAAATTGCGGAAAACAAGACGGTAAAGCCCGCCATTAGCGCAAAATACAGCAAATAAGTAATCGCTTGAGTTAATTGGGTCAAGATGGTTTTAAACTGTTTTAAGATTAGATCCACTTCCAACACTGTGATTGCCGGATATTTTTTTACCAGTTGATTTAGATAAGTTTTTTTATTGCTTGGCAGGTAAAAGCTGGTAAGAAAAGTTCCAGGGAACGATTCCAGGGTCCCTGGTGAAAAAATCATGTAGAAGTTCGGTTTCATCGTTTCCCACTGGAGTGACCTTATATTGCTGACTTCTGCCGTCAATTCCTGACCACCGACGATAAACTGTAATTTATCGCCAAGTTTTATTTTGAGGCTCTCCGCCAATTTTTGTTCCACAGAAACCAGTCCTTTATTTTCGGGAATCCACCAATTGCCATCAATAATTTTGTTGTCTTCAGGCAAGTTTTTCGTCCAAGTTAGGCTCAACTCCCTATGGGTAGCGCTTTCCCCTTGAGTATCCTTGGTGACAATTTTCTGTATGGGTATGTTGTTGATCTGTGTCAATCGCCCCCTTATGACGGGGTAAAACTGGCCACCTATAATGCCTTGTTCTTTGAAATCCGTTTGTAAGGTAGGCAATTGTTCAGGAAAAATATTCAGGGCAAAATGATTGGGTGCCTGTTCCGGTAGTTGCTTGTGCCAGTTTTCGATCAAGTCGTTACGTACCGTAAAGCTCAACGCCATCGCCACCAGCGTTATCGTAAAGGCAAGGATTTGGCTTATCGTAGCCCGGCTATTCCTCAACAAGCCTTGCAAACCGAAGCGCCAATTCAAAGGCATGGAAGACAAAGACCGACGAGCCAACATCAGGATCAGGTAAACCAGCAAGCCCAGTGCTAGCAATAACACCAAACCGGCACAAAAAATGGTTAACGTCATGTTGAGGTCTTCTGTGTAACGCCAGATGAAAACCCCAACGATGGCTATAGCCAGCCCGTAAACCAACCACGCGCTGGTAGGCAAAGGTTCCAAGTCCCGGCGCAATACCCTGGCAGGAGAAACCCGTCTTAGCCGCAGCAATGGCGGCAAGGCGAAACCGATTAACACTGTCATGCCGGTAATAACACCGAAGAAAACCGCCAGCCAGCCAGGATTGGCGACGGTTTGAGGCAACAGGCTCCTAAGCAAGTTGAACAACAATTCCTGTACAAGCCAACCGAATCCGCAGCCAATCGCGCTGGTCAGTAAGCCCAGAATGAGGAATTGGCTGATAAACAGCCAAAGCACTTCGTTTTGCTTACATCCCAAGCAGCGCAGTATGGCGGTCGCATCCAGGTGGCGTTCAGTGTAACGCCGTGTTGCCATGGCGATAGCGACACCGGAAATAATAATGACGACGATGCTGGATAAGCCCAAATAGCGTTCGGCGCGGTCCAATGCCGAACCCAGTTCCGGGCGGTCTTCATGGATGTCCAAGATGCGTTGGGCAAGGTTCAATTGCGGTTTAACCCAGCGTCTGAATTCAGCCAGCTGAGATTGCTCTCCGCTAAACTGAAAAAAATAATGGACGTGGCTACCTGGCTGGATGACTCCGGTTGCCTGCAAATCCTGCTTGTTAATCATCACACGCGGCGAAAGGCTGTAAATATCGCCTTGTTTGTCCGGTTCGTAAGTGATGATTTTACTGATCGCCAATTTTTTTTCGCCAACCGTGATCGGATCACCTATATTAAGTTTGAGTGCCGACAAAACCCTTTTTTCCACCCAAGCAAACCCAGGCTCCGGGCCTTTGTGTTCGATAGTTTCCGTTGAATAATCTGATGTGGTGGTTTTTAAAAAACCGCGTAGGGGATAGTTATCGCTTACCGCCTTTATGCCTGCCAGTAGCAGTTCATCATGCTCTATTAAAACGCTCGAAAACTCGGCGGTTTGGGCTTGCGCCAAATTGAGTTGTCTTGCTTTTTCTAACCAGGATTCAGGAATGTTGGCATGGCTGCTAATAACCATATCAGCCGCCAGAAACTCAGCGGCTTGTTCAGTCATCGTCCGCTCCAAGCGGTCTGAAAACAACGCGATAGCGGTGGAACTGGTGACGGCAATCAGCAGGGCCAGGAATAGGATGGTCAGTTCTCCCGAACGGCTATCCCGCCAGAGCAAGCGCACAGCTAGGCCGAACGGCTTCATACCATTCTCCCGGCATCTAGCCTGATGATGCGTTGGCAGCGATTTGCCAAGGTTTGGTCGTGGGTCACTAATATTAATGTCGCATTGTTTTCAAGGCTAAGTTCGAACAGCAGCTCTATGATTTTTGCCCCCGTTTTACTGTCGAGATTACCGGTTGGTTCATCAGCAAACAGTATGGCGGGCTTGGACACAAACGCCCTCGCCAAAGCTACACGTTGTTGTTCGCCACCGGAAAGTTGTCTGGGCGTGTGCGTGAGGCGTTCAGACAATCCCACTCGTTCTAATAAGGCGATAGCCGCATTCTTGGCGTTTTTG
>JAYVGW010000333.1:0-8404 GCA_043771735.1 Methyloglobulus sp. | reverse complement strand
AAACCTCCTTCTCCCTTCGGGATGCCTACATGGATGTAGGTAGTAGGGCAACGCAGGAGCAGTTGCCGAGAAGGTTGGGATGAGGGGATTAAAATCAATTGGTTATACCCCTCACCCTAGCCCTCTCCCAATGGGAGAGGGGATTATCGGAAATCCCCTTATTTGTAAATGGCGTCAGGGTTTCTTACATCTGACAATCAAATTAGTAAACGCGGCATTCCCTATATTCCTGTTCAGAACGGAGAAAAAGGACTTTTGTCCCTACACATAGCCACTTAAAATCTCATTTGCCAAATATATAACCTCCTTTTCTTGCTGGTGCTTAATTTTTAATGGTTAGGTGGCGGTGGCGAATCAAAAAATTTAATAGTTAAATGCCTGTCCCAGAAAGTCTCAAACATCTCTATCAACAATTATCTTTTTGCTTGAATCAAGACCGTTATGTATGCAAAAGGCAACTAGACCGCTTGCGTAGCGAAATCCAGAAAGGCAACAATCTGGTCGATCAACTCAATGCCTTGATTAACTGTATTGAAAACTCGGTGGCGGCGCGTAATAAGCGGCTTGCCAGTATTCCCGCGCTGAATTTCCCTGATTTGCCGGTGACGGGCAAAAAAGAGGAGATTGCCGAATTGATTAAAAACCATCAAGTGGTTATCGTTTGTGGTGAGACGGGTTCAGGCAAAACTACGCAATTGCCCAAGATTTGCCTGTCTATAGGACGTGGAACGGCTGGCTTTATCGGCCACACCCAACCACGCCGGATTGCCGCCAGGACAGTCGCTGACCGGATAGCCGAAGAGCTGGGCGAGCCACTTGGAAAATCTGTCGGCTATAAAATCCGTTTCAACGATAAGACCCACGCCGCTTCCTTAATCAAGCTAATGACCGACGGCATTTTGCTGGCGGAATCGCAAAATGATCCTTATCTAAATCAATACGACACGATTATCATCGACGAAGCCCATGAGCGCAGTCTAAATATCGACTTTCTGCTAGGTTATATGCGTTGGCTGCTTCCTAAGCGCCCTGATTTAAAGCTTATTATCACCTCAGCAACGATTGATACTCAGCGATTTTCCACCCATTTTGGTAATGCACCCATTATTGAAGTGTCTGGACGGACGTATCCAGTGGACATGCGTTATCGGCCTATCGAACAGAAAGATGAGGACGATGAAACCAGTGATGACTTACAAAATGCCATCTTAGATGCGGTTGATGAGTTGTACCGTGATTTGCGTGGCGACATCCTGATTTTTCTCAGTGGCGAACGGGAAATTCGGGAAACTACCGATTCGCTAAAAAAGCACCGCCCGACGTTATATGAAATCTTGCCCTTATATTCCAAACTCAGCGTTAGCGAACAAGAACGGGTATTCAATCCTAAGGGCGGCAAAATCCGTATCGTATTAGCGACGAACGTGGCTGAAACCTCGCTTACTGTGCCGGGCATTCGTTGCGTAATCGACACCGGACACGCGCGTATCAGCCGTTACAGTCATCGCAGCAAAATCCAACGTTTGCCGATTGAACGCATCTCACAATCAAGCGCAAATCAAAGGGCAGGGCGTTGTGGTCGTGTTGCCGAAGGGGTTTGTATCCGCTTGTATTCGCATGATAATTACCTGGCAAGACCGGAATTTACCGAACCAGAAATTATGCGTACGAATTTATCTGCCGTTATTTTGCAGATGATTTCGTTAAATCTTGGCGATATTGAAGACTTTCCGTTTTTAGAGTCGCCTGAAGACAAGATGATCCGTGACGGCAAAACCGTACTGCATGAGGTCAATGCCTTGGATAAGTCGGGAAAGCTCACGGAAATAGGTAAGCAGTTAGCCAAGTTGCCGACCGACCCCAAGCTGGCGCGGATGCTGCTCGCGGCGGCGAATGAGCACTGCCTGACCGAAGTCGCCATCATTGTGTCTGTGTTAAGCGTACAAGACCCGCGCGAAAAACCCGCCGACAAGATGCAGCAAGCCGATGCCAAACATGCGGCGTTCCGCCATCCCGAATCGGATTTTTTAACGGTATTGAACATTTGGAACACCTTTGAGGAACAGAAAAAGCACCTGTCCAATAGTAAGTTACGGAAGTATTGTTCCGATAATTTTCTGTCTTACGTCAGGATGCGTGAGTGGTTCGACATCCACAGCCAGATTATGCAGGTCATTAAAGGCGATTTAAAACTGCACCCGAATACCGACGAGGCCAGTTACGAAAAAATCCATCGCGCTTTGTTGACGGGGCTGCTGTCCAATATCGGCTTTCGGCATGAACAATATGAATATCTCGGTGCTAGAGGGCTGAAATTCTTCATCTTCCCTGGTTCCGGCCTGCATAAGGTCAAACCGAAATGGATTATGGCTGCGGAACAGGTGGAAACCAGCAAGGTCTATGCCCGTAATGTCGCCAAGATCGAGCCGGAATGGATAGAGGCCTGTGCCGGGCATTTGGTGAAACATAATTATTACGACCCCCATTGGGAGAAGAAAGCCGGACGTTGCGGCGTGTACCAACGCACGTTGCTCTATGGCTTAACCCTTCAGGCTGCCCGTAAAGTGCCTTATGAAAATGTGGATGCCAAAGCCGCCCGTGAACTATTCATCCAATCCGCCTTGGTCAACCATGACTACCACAGCAATGCGCCGTTTTTTGTCGGCAACCAAAAGTTGCTGGAAGAAGTCGGTTATATCCAGCATAAGGGGCGTAGGGTCGATTTGGTGGAAGACGAGTTGTGGTTATACTCGTTCTACGACCAGAAATTGCCGCCGGAAGTCGTCAATGGTATTACCTTGGACCAATGGCGGAAGAAGGTCGAACGGGAAAATCCAAAGATTTTGTTTTTGACGAAAGAAGATTTAACCCGCGAGCAGGACGGCTACGTTAACGAATGGGACTACCCTGACCACAAGAAAGTCGGAAATCTGACCATTAAATTACAGTACCGCTTTGAACCCGGCCACGATGAGGACGGCGTGACAGCAGTTATTCCCGTACATCAATTAAATCAACTAACGCAGTCGGCATTTGATTGGCTAGTGCCGGGTTTGCTGGAAGAAAAATGTATCGCGCTCGTCAAGTCTTTGCCTAAACAGATCAGAAAGCATTTTGTGCCGGTGCCGGAAACCGTCAAGCAATGTTTAGAAATTGAACCGGACTTTAAAGGCATGGTGCAAGAATGGCTGGGTAACCGTTTACGGAAGCTGACTGGCGAAGCCATTCCGTTAAATGCTTGGGATACAACAAGCTTGCCTGCCCATTTGCGGATAAATTTCAGGGTCATCGACGAGCAAGGCCAGATGCTGGATTATGGCCGCGAGTTAAAAAAGCTACAAGAAAAATATGCGGTAAAAGCGGTGCAAAGTTTCGACCAGATTGCCGCCGACGAGCTGAATTACACCGGCTGTATCCAATGGGCATTTGATGACTTGCCGGAGACTTATTCCTTCACCCAAAATGGGCAGGTATTTATCGGATTCCCTGCCATTATCGACGAAGGTAATACGGTAGGCGTACGCATTTTTGATACCGAAGCGAAAGCTGCTGCCATCCATCGGGATGGCTTGATCCGCTTATTGCAGTTGCAACTACGCAAAGATTGCACTTATCTCTTAAAGAACATTCCGCAATCGGCAGCAGCGGAGTTAGCGTATAACAGGCTTACAGCACATCCTATCTTGACTAATGAAGGCGGGGTACAGCCGACTTTCAAGGATGATTTGCTGTATTCGATCCTGTACAGTGCCTTCCTCGAAGTCAAAACCATCAGGACGCAGGCAGCGTTTGAACAAACATTGCGGGAAAACAAGGCGCAATTGATAAACACCGCAAACGAAGTGGGCAAAACCGTGTTGGACATTATGGCGCAGTTAAGCGACATAAAAATCCTTCTTGGCCGCCTGAACAGCCAAGATGTAAGGCTAAAAGATATTACCGAGCAGCTAGCTGTAATGATTTACTTGGGTTTTGTCCGTAATACCCCGGCCCATCAGCTCAAGGCGATTCCCCGATATATGAAGGCTATCGCTTATCGCCTCGATAAACCCGATAATGATGGCCAAAAAATCCAGGAAATTAGCCGTTATGCCACCCGGTTTTGGAAGGATGTCGAGAAAAAATCAAAAAAAAGCCGCTTGATTCCAGAGCAAGACCCGTTCCGTTGGATGCTGGAGGAATTCAGGGTGTCGCTGTTTGCCCAGCAACTGAAAACAGCGTATCCGGTTTCTGCTAAACGTCTGGATAAGGCCTGGGATGAGCGCGAATAGTGCCAAAAAACAAGATTCGCGTGCTTTTGTAATCGAAAGATTACATAAAATAGAGCGATTCAAAATTATTTGTGCACAGAAAGAATCAATGAGTTATGGATGTTTGTTAAAGCAGCCTTTTTTAAACCTGAGTATTGCTTCAAGCTATTGATATTAAATAATAAAATACAATTGTATTGTTTATGGACAATTTAAGTCAAGGCCAGTAAAAACGACTAATAAGCGGATGAAAAAACAACTTATCCACAAAGTTACCCACAGCTTCTGTGTATAACTGTGATGGAGTTCACAAATTTTGGGAAATCAGTCTGTTACAGAAGCAACAGGGCAAAACAAAGGCGATATTTAAATGCCAGGTAGTCAGTGCTTGGTTAAATAAACAGCACCAATAAACCTGTATAATTCCCGCAGAAATAGCTTTTTATGCTTTGCGCGCCAATGCAAACACGTTAACAAGCGATCTTTTGTTTTTTCTATATCCTTTAACCAACCAAACCGACAATATGATAATCAATCAAGATCTTATTGGTTATGCGGCCGGAGCCTTGACGACTGCCTCGTTTTTGCCGCAAGCCCTCATGACCATCAAAACCAAGGACACCTCGTCGCTTTCGCTGGGGATGTACGGCTTGTTCACTTTGGGCGTTTTATGCTGGTTAATTTATGGCATACACTTGGCGGATTACGCGATTATCATCTCGAATGCGATTACCCTGGCGTTAGCGGCCTGTATACTGTCATTCAAGGTTTATCATACCTTTTGTAAAAAAGCCTGATTTTTCTTACGCCTAAGTTGCTTTTTTCAATTAGAGGGAATCTCTAATGATCCCCTCTCCCTCTGGGAGAGGGTTAGGGTGAGGGGGCAACCAATTGATTTTAAAGCCCTCATCCCAACCTTCTCGGCAACTGCTCCTGCGTTGCCCTACTACCTACATCCATGTAGGCATCCCAAAGGGAGAAGGAGTTTTTTGAATTTTTAGAGGTTACCCAGGGTAACTATTCAATACTTACAGCGCGTTATATTGACATTGACGCGCCAGTTAATATTTGTGAAACAAAATCTAAGCACTTGATACGGAGACAAAAACTGCATGACCAACAAAGTGACCTTAACCCAGTTCATCATTGAGCAGCAACGGGAAGAATTTCCCGGCACGTCCGGCGCATTTACCTCCTTGCTCAATGACATCGCCACCGCCTGCAAAAAAATATCCCACATCGTCAACCGGGGGGAATTGATAGGGGTGCTAGGCAGCGCCGAATCGGAGAATATCCAGGGTGAAGTCCAAAAAAAGTTAGACATCATCACCAACGACATCATGGTTAATGCCCTTAGCTGGACGGGGCACCTGGCAGGGATGGCATCCGAAGAAATCGACGATATCATCAAGATCCCCAACCATTACCCCAAAGGCAAATACCTGGTGTTGTTTGACCCTTTGGACGGTTCTTCAAACATTGATGTCAATCTGGCCGTCGGCACGATATTTTCGATATTGCGTTGCCGTGAAGGCATTGATGCCGACTTGCAGGATTTCCTCCGTAAAGGTGCCGAGCAAGTGTGTGCGGGTTTCGTGCTTTATGGCCCTTCGACCATGATGGTGCTGACGACCGGACATGGCGTTAACGCGTTTACTTTAGATCAAGACATCGGCGAGTTTATCCTCACTCACCGGAACATGCGGATTCCCGAGGAAACCGCCGAATTCGCCGTTAACATGACCAACCAGAGGTTCTGGGAACCGCCCGTCCAGCGTTACATAGCCGAGTGTCTACAAGGCACGGAAGGCACAATCGGGAAGGACTTCAATATGCGCTGGATTGCCTCCCTAGTGGCCGAGGTTTACCGCATCCTGACGCGCGGCGGGATATTTATGTATCCACTGGATTCCCGTAACCCAGCCAAACCCGCCAAGTTACGGCTGATGTATGAAGCCAATCCTATGGCATTTATTGTCGAGCAGGCGGGTGGCGTTTGTTCGACTGGACGGGAGCGTATACAGGATATTAAGCCTACCGACATACACCAACGGGTGCCATTGATTTTGGGATCGAAGCAAGAGGTCGAGAGGGTTGTGGGCTATCATAAAGAGAGCTGAGAATGCTCATTCCTCACTGCCAACTTACAGAATGCCTAAAATACGGGATTTTGCAATAATGTTAACCCATTCTTAACATTATTCTAATTCGGCTTAATTCATCATTTCTATGCAACCAGCGTTTGTCCATCTAAGACTCCACACCGAATTTTCGCTGGTTGACGGTATCGTCAAAATCAAGCCCTTGGTTAAACGCTTGGCTGAACTGAACATGCCAGCAGTGGCGGTAACAGACCATGCCAATTTGTTTGCGCTGGTCAAATTTTATAAGGCGACAACAGGGCAGGGCATCAAGCCCCTTGCCGGTTCTGATGTGCTGATTTTTAATCCCGAAGAACCCGCCGCCCCGCATCGCTTGACCTTGCTGGTAAAAAACCGCACAGGCTATATCACCTTGATGGAGTTGATTTCCAAAGCCTATCAGGAAGGTCAGCACCAAGGCGTGCCGATGCTCAGGCAGGAATGGCTGGAAGCCAATCATGACGGTTTGATCGCCCTGTCGGGTGGGATGAATGGCGATATTGGCAAGGCGTTGTTGGCTGAAAATACCGATTTGGCAAAACAGTTGGCTGAACAATGGAGTGCGTTGTTTGGGCAAAGTTTTTACCTGGAGCTCCAGCGCGTCGGTAAGCCTGATGAAGAGCGCTATATTGCCGCTGCCGTGGATTTGGCAATAGCAACCGGCTTGCCCGTGGTAGCGACCAACGATGTCCGTTTTCTGAATCAGGCTGATTTTTCCGCCCATGAAGTGCGGGTTTGCATCAACCAAGGGCGGGTGCTGGATGATAGCAGGCGGCCTAAAGATTACACCGAGCAACAATATTTGCGTAGCACGGATGAAATGCTGGCGTTGTTTGTAGATATTCCCGAAGCGTTACAGAACACTGTGGAAATTGCCAAACGGTGTAACCTGCACCTTGAATTAGGTGAAAATTTCTTGCCAGACTTCCCTGTTCCGCCTGGAATGACCTTAGCTGAATTAATGTCCAATACCGCTAAGAAAGGATTAGATGAACGCTTGCAGTATTATCCGGCAATAGGCACGGGTACTACTGAAGAAAACCGCAAAGTTTACGATCAGCGTCTGGAAGATGAGTTGCAGATGATTACCCAGATGGGTTTTCCGGGGTATTTCATGATCGTGGCGGACTTTATTCAATGGGCAAAAAGCAATGGCATTCCAGTCGGGCCTGGGCGGGGTTCGGGTGCGGGATCGTTGGTCGCTTATGCCTTAAAGATCACTGACCTTGACCCAATCGAATTCGATCTCTTGTTCGAACGGTTTTTGAATCCAGAACGGGTTTCCATGCCCGATTTCGACATAGACTTCTGCATGGACAGGCGGGATGAAGTCATTGATTACGTCGCCAGAAACTATGGCCGCGACCACGTCGCCCAGATCATCACGTATGGTTCTATGGCGGCGAAAGCGGTGATCCGTGATGTCGGCAGGGTACTGGGTTTTCCATATGGTTTTGTGGACGGACTTGCTAAACTAATTCCCTTTGAAATCGGCATGACTTTAGAGAAAGCCCTGGAGGATAGCGCAGAATTAAGGCAGCAATATGATACTGAAGAAGAAGTCAAAAACCTGATCGACATGGCTTTGTCGTTGGAAGGAACGGCACGGAATGCAGGGAAACATGCAGGCGGCGTGGTGATTTCCCCGACGAAACTAACCGACTTTACCCCGCTTTACTGTGAGCAAGGCGGCGGTAATCTGGTCACCCAGTTCGATAAGGACGATGTGGAAGCGGTGGGGCTGGTCAAGTTCGATTTTTTGGGCTTGCGGACCCTGACCATCATCGACTGGACGCTACAGATTATCAACCAACAACAGCGGCTTACGGGTGCGCCGCCGATTGACATCAACAGCATTCCACGGGATGACGCAGCAACTTACGAGCTATTGAAAAAAGGCCTGACAACCGCCGTGTTCCAGTTGGAATCACGGGGGATGAAGGAGCTGATCAAAAAGCTAAGGCCAGATTGTTTTGACGACATTATCGCGCTAGTTGCGTTGTTCCGTCCTGG
>JAYVGW010000332.1:0-3331 GCA_043771735.1 Methyloglobulus sp. | reverse complement strand
GGGTCGATTTTTTCCAGTAATCCTAAGCTTTCTAGTTCAGCAACAATTTTCTTACGCGCTTCAAATCGATCCAGTCCAGCATAAGCTTCCGGTGCTTTTTCACCGTGCGTACTGGCATAACCTTCAAAAGTTAATACGGTGAACTCGTTAACGATTTTGGCATCAAGATCGAGTACATTAATTAGCGGAAGATTGTGGCGTTTGCCGACTTCATAATCGTTGAAATCATGCGCTGGTGTGATCTTGACGCAACCCGTACCAAATTCAGGATCGACATAATCATCGGCAATGATAGGGATTTCGCGATTGGTGATAGGCAGTATAACGGTCTTACCGATCAGATGCTTGTAGCGTTCGTCTTCAGGATGCACCGCCACGGCGGTATCGCCCAACATGGTTTCCGGGCGTGTCGTAGCTACAACCAGATAGTCCGTACCAGCCGCTCCCGCAGCACTTGCACTTCCCTGCTCGGAGTCCACCAGCGGATAGCGAAAATGCCACATCGAACCTTTTTCTTCCTCGCTGACCACTTCCAGATCGGAAATAGCAGTATGCAGCTTCGGATCCCAATTCACCAAACGCTTGCCGCGATAAATTAGACCGTCGTCGTAGAGCTGCACAAAAGCTTCCTGCACCGCTTTGGATAAGCCTTCGTCCATGGTAAAACGCTCGCGCGTCCAATCCACCGACGAACCCAAGCGCCGCAACTGGCGAGTAATCGTACCACCGGATTCAGCTTTCCATTCCCATACTTTTTCCAGAAATTTGTCACGACCTAGATCATGGCGGGTTTGGTTTTGTCCTGCCAGTTGCCGTTCCACAACCATTTGCGTCGCAATCCCGGCATGGTCCGTACCTACCTGCCATAAGGTATTTCGTCCCTGCATCCGCTGATAGCGGATCAACGCATCCATGATCGTGTTATTAAAACCATGCCCCATGTGCAAGCTACCCGTCACATTGGGCGGCGGGATCATGATGCAATAAGGCTCGCCCTGCCCTGATGGCGCAAAATAGCCTTTAGCTTCCCAATTTTCATACAGGCGTTGTTCGATGTCGTGCGGTGCGTAGGTTTTTTCCATTTAAAGTTACTATTTACAAAATTATCTTTTTATTTACCAAACTGCCTTAACAGGGTACTGGGCAATCATTTTATCAGATGTCAACAGAGTTAAACCGTGGGCGATTGCCTGACAAATCAGCATTCTATCAAAAGGGTCGCGGTGATGATTAGGCAAACGGCTCAAATGAAACACCGATTCCTCATCAAGCGGTAGAAATTCGATGAAATGCCGTTCGCATTGTTGCTTAATAAAATTGTCCGGCTCAGCAGGCAAAGGCAACTTCCCTAGCTGATGCTTAACCAGCATTTCCCAGATTGAAACACTGCTTAAATAGATAAGATTTTCGGTGTCTTGAAATACATTTTTAGCTTTTTCGCTGAGTTCCGGTGCATCGGTTGTCAGCCATAAAAAGGCACAGGTATCCAACAATACTTTCATTGTTTGCCCTCAAAGGCATCCAGAATGTCGTCGGGCAATGGCTCAAAAAAACTCGCTGGGATTTCCAGCAGCCCTTTTGCTAAACCGATAGGCCGTTGCTTAATCAGCAACACTTGCTGCTCCTGTAACAGACCTAAGCGAAAGTAATGCACCAGATCGTAAATTTCGGCCAGTTTTTCATCGGGAATCTGCTTGATTTCCGCAATAATTTTTTCTTGTAACATATCATTCTCCTAAGGAAAAACTTGCAAAACAGCCTTTGGCTTCCCAGTTTTCATAAAGGCGTTGTTCGATGTCGTGAGGTGCGTAGGTTTTTTCTATTGCTACGTTATTATTTTTTATAATTGCAATTAAAATATTCGGTGGTGGGTTTAACCTGTAACTTGATTGATAGGGCGGAGTGACAAACCTAGGTTTGTCACTCCAAAATGCACTCAATTCACAGGCATGAAGCCGATAAGTTCATCAAAAAACACAGGTTTAACCCTACCAAATATTCTAACAATGACAAGACTGACTGTAGATATTTTATAGTTATCTAGTTATGACCCAGCATTTTATTCGGTCTGCTAAGGGCTGTTTGATGGTTCGGGTACTCGTAAATACTCTGGGGCATCGTCACCAACGGCAAACGGTACTTTGCCTACCCACTGCACTGAATACTGCCCAAGGCGGCGCTTGCGTTCGAGCGTTTTGCTTACTGCATCTCGCAGACAATCAAGCATTGCTTGTGTGTCTGGGCTAATAATTGGGTTTGTTTGATCACTCATATTTGCGCCGCCTTTTGCAAAATAACAAATAAATCAGGATTAATAATATTGCGGATAATACCAGTTTGCTGAAATATTAGTTCGGGTGTTGTGCTGCTATTCATGAAGCAACGCACTTGATCGACTTTAGGCGCAAACACATTCAACAGATTGTGCAATACGCGGAAAGCGCCGCATAACATCTTCTAAACTGATGTCATGCCCACCCATGGCCGCGCGTTCCGCCACCCCGAGGCGTGACATCTCGGCGCTGGGCAAGGCCAACGATAACTTACCCAGTTGATGCTTTATTTGCATTTCCCAAGGAGAAACCATGCTTAAATAAAATTCGTGTTCACCAGAACTGCACAAATCCTTGACCGCTTGGGAAAGTCGCTCTGACTCATCGTTAAGCCAAAGAAATGCGTGGGTGTCGAGCAATAATTTCATAACTGCCCTGCCAACCAAAAACTGTCGGGTAACGGTTCATTAAAGTCATCGCTTAACTGTATCTTTCCTTTGAACAAGCCCAATGTAACCGGCTTCAACGGCTGTTCAATTTCTTCATACATCACAATCACCTTAGCTTTATGGGCGTGAATAGTTTTAGGTAATTGCAAGTGAATTTGCTGATTTTGGTCAATCTCTGCGGCTAATTCGATGGCTTGCATGATTTTCCCCTATAAATACTGTTTCAAGATGGCTTGTTTTTACTGGCTGTTGCGTCGATTATGGCTTGTGAGGCGACGATGTTGGCCTATTTCGGCAACCAGGCGTTGTTCGATGTCGTGTGGTGCGTAAGTTTTTTCTATGTAGTGAGACCTTTGCACGGACAGCAGAAACTCCGGCTGAATGGTCAAAAGCCGATTTTTTTGAATAGGCATTGGCCTTGATGGGCAATATTCGTCCGAAATACGCATTTATCCCGCTATTTTTCATAAACCCTTGGCCCTTGTCCGCCGTTTTGCGCCCATTGGGCGGAGTTATCCTGCAAACGCCAGCATCTCGGCCTGGACCGCCACGCCGCGCTTGATGTTGTAGGCCATCGCGGCCAGCATGAAGCGAGTCTGGTTGCGCTTA
>JAYVGW010000331.1:0-21870 GCA_043771735.1 Methyloglobulus sp. | reverse complement strand
AAGCCCATAGCCAAGAGGACAAGATCGGCCTCCAGGGTAAATGTGCTGTCAAGCGCTTCGCTCATTTTCCATTGCCCGGCTTCTTGTTTCCATTCGACTTGAATAGCATTGAGGTGGGTCACTTTGCCGTCTTTGCCAGTAACGCTTTTGGTGTTGACGCTCCAATTACGTTGACAACCTTCTTCTTGGGAAGAGGACGTACGCAATTTGTTAGGCCATAACGGCCAAGTCATCATTTTGTTCTCTTTTTCAGGCGGTTTGGGGAGGATTTCAATCTGCACGACAGATGTCGCGCCTTGGCGTATGCATGTGCCAATACAGTCTGAGCCGGTATCGCCACCACCGATAACCACAACGTGTTTACCTTTTGCGCTAATGCTGATGTCATCTGCGATGGTATCGCCGGCATTACGCTTATTTTGTTGGCGGAGAAAATCCATGGCGAAATGTATGCCTTCTAGCTCATTACGACCGGAAGCTTCTAAATCGCGGGGTTTTTCTGACCCTACAGCCAGCACGACCGCATCATAGTCGACAAGAATTTTTTGCGCTGGGATATTCCCGCCAATATGGCTGTTGGGCCTGAATTTGACCCCTTCGGCCTGCATTTGTGCAATGCGCTTGTCGATAAGATGCTTTTCCATCTTGAAATCAGGGATGCCATACCGCAACAGGCCACCGATACGGTCACTTTTTTCGTAGACGACGACATCATGACCCGTACGGGCGAGTTGTTGGGCGCAGGCCATTCCAGATGGGCCTGAACCAATGACTGCAACCTTTTTGCCGGTCTTATGCAAAGGAATCTGGGGTTTAACCCAACCCATTTCCCAACCTTTGTCGATAATCGCGCATTCAATCGACTTGATAGTGACAGGCTGGTCATTCAGGTTAAGCGTACACGCGGCTTCGCAAGGCGCAGGGCAAATCCGTCCGGTAAATTCAGGGAAGTTATTGGTGCTGTGCAAAATTGCCAAGGCATGTTCCCAATCTCCCTTGTGAACCATTTCGTTCCAATCCGGGATGATATTGTTGACCGGACAGCCGTCATGGTCGTCATGGCAATAGGGGATGCCACAATCCATGCAGCGCGCACCTTGTTGGGACAATTCCGTATCACTGGGGACGAGGGTAAATTCCCGATAATGCTTGATGCGCTCATTTGCTGGCTTATAGCGTCGTTCAGCGCGTGGAATTTCCATAAACCCGGTTGGTTTACCCATCTTTTTACCTTCTACTTTAAATTTTGTTATGCGGCTACGGAGGTTTGTAATGCCTGTATTTGCTTAAGCGCTTCGCGGTAATCAACCGGCATGACTTTGACAAAACGCGGCAAATACTCACCCCAATGTTCCAGAATATGTTGGGCGCGTTGGCTGCCCGTGTAGTGCTTGTGGTTTTGGATCAAGCGTTTCAGCCGTTGCGCGTCATTGCGGGTCATATCTGACATGATATGGACACGTCCGTGCGTTTCCATGTCGCCGCCTTGGTGGGCAATGGTTTCCAGCGTTTCATCTTCTGCGGGAATGGGTTCAAGTTCGACCATAGCCAAGTTGCAGCGTTTGCTGAAGTCACCGATTTCATCCAACACATAAGCCACTCCACCGGACATGCCGGCAGCAAAATTACGGCCAGTTTGCCCCAGTACGACAATTACGCCGGCAGTCATGTATTCACAGCCATGATCGCCGACACCTTCTACCACGGCGATAGCGCCCGAATTGCGTACGGCAAAGCGTTCACCCGCTATACCATTAAAATAGCACTCGCCACTGATTGCACCGTATAAAACCGTATTGCCGACAATGATATTTTCAGCCGGATTAATCTTGCATTCTTTGGGCGGCAAGATCGCGATACGTCCGCCGCTCATGCCTTTGCCCACGTAATCATTGCCATCGCCTTCCAGCTCGATACTGATGCCTTGGGCTAAAAATGCACCAAAACTTTGCCCGGCAGTGCCTTTGACATGGATGGCAATGGTATCGTCGGGCAAGCCTTTATGCCCATAGCGTTTGGCGACTTCGCCCGACAACATTGCGCCAAAAGTACGGTTGATGTTACGGATAGGAATATCAATTTGCACCGGTTTCCCGTTTTCCAAAGCAGGTTGCGCCTGTTTGATCAATTCATGGTCGAGAGCATCCTCCAAACCATGGTCTTGTGCTTCGCATTGATAAACGGCGGTGTTTTCGTCAACCGTTGGCTTGTAAAAGATCCTGCTGAAGTCAAGTCCCTGGGCTTTCCAATGGGCAAGCGCGGGTTGCATGTTCAGTTTGTCCGAGCGGCCTATCATTTCGTTAATGGTACGGAAACCCAATTTAGCCATCCAGCGTCGGACATCTTCAGCGACCAGGAAGAAATAATTGACCACATGTTCTGGCTGTCCGGTAAAACGTTTCCTGAGTTCTGGGTCTTGCGTTGCAACCCCGACCGGGCAGGTGTTGAGATGACATTTACGCATCATGATACAACCGGAAACAATTAACGGCGCGGTCGCGAAACCGAATTCATCAGCACCTAATAAGGCGCCAATGATGACATCACGTCCTGTACGCAATCCGCCGTCAACCTGCACGGCGATACGTCCACGAAGACGGTTAAGCACCAAGGTTTGATGGGTTTCGGCAAGGCCAATTTCCCAAGGTAAGCCAGCATGTTTGATGGAGGTCATCGGGCTTGCGCCTGTGCCGCCGTCATAGCCTGCAATCGTGACATGGTCGGCATGGGCTTTGGAAACCCCCGCCGCTACCGTACCAATGCCGACCTCGGACACCAGCTTGACACTGATTCGGGCTTTTGGATTGACATTTTTTAAGTCATGGATGAGCTGTGCCAAATCCTCAATTGAGTAGATGTCATGGTGCGGGGGAGGGGAGATTAAGCCCACACCTTGCGTAGAATGGCGAACCCTAGCGATCACGGCATCCACCTTATGCCCAGGCAATTGCCCGCCTTCACCCGGTTTTGCACCTTGGCTGATTTTTATCTGGATGTCATCGGCATTCACCAGATATTCGGTAGTCACGCCGAAACGACCAGCCGCAACCTGCTTGATGGCGGAACGCATGGAATCGCCATTCGCCAAGGGTTTGAAGCGTTCTGACAGTTCACCGCCTTCACCCGTGTTTGATTTGCCGCCGATACGGTTCATGGCAATCGCTAAATTGGTGTGCGCTTCGTAGGAAATAGAGCCGAACGACATCGCGCCAGTCGCAAAACGTTTGACGATGGCGGCTGCGGGTTCAACTTCTTCTAATGGAACTGGATCGGCATCTTCATTGAATGACATCAAGCCACGCAAGGTCAGGAGCGTTTCATTTTGTTCGTCGATCAGGCTGCAAAATTCATCAAACAGCTCGCGGCTGTTGCTACGGGTGGCATGTTGCAGCTTGCTGATAGAGGCCGGAGTCCAGGCATGGGCTTCACCGCGAATACGGTAAGCGTACTCACCGCCAACGTCCAAGGCATCCCTTAGCAAAGGTGCGTTACCAAACGCAAGCCGATGACGGCGAACAGTTTCCTCGCTAATTTCAGCGAGACCTGCGCCTTCGGTGGTGCTGGTTGTGCCTGTGAAATATTTTTCTAAAAAGGGTTCTGCCAAACCAATCGCATTAAAAACCTGTGCGCCGCAATAGGACTGGTAAGTCGAAATGCCCATTTTTGACATGACCTTGAGCAAGCCTTTGGAAATGGCTTTCACGTAGCGTTTATGCACTTCGTATTCGCCAAGGCCAGAAATGCTTTCACGCAAGTTCGACAAGGTGTCAAATGCCAAGTAAGGGTTAATCGCTTCAGCACCATAGCCTGCGAGCAAAGCAAAATGTTGTACTTCCCGGGCTTCGCCTGTTTCAATGACCAAACCGACCTTGGTACGTAAGCCTTCATGAGTCAAAAAATGATGGACGGCTGACGTGGCTAATAAGGCAGGGATGGCAATATGGGTCGAATCCATATCGCGGTCAGAAAGCGCGAGGATGTTGTTGCCATCTTCCACGGCACGTTTTGCCGCTACGCAAAGCCTGTCGAGTGCGCCCTCCATGCCGCTGGCGCCCAAATCGGTAGGATAAGATAGGCTTAAGGTTTTGGTTTTGAATGCGCCGTCCGTGCGGGTTTCGATACGGCGAATTTTTTCCAGATCCTGGTTGGTTAAAATCGGCTGTTCCACTTCAAGACGCATGTGCGTACCGCCTTCATCCAAGCCCAGTAAATTTGGACGAGGCCCAATAAATGAAACCAGGGACATGACCAATTCTTCACGAATCGGGTCAATAGCGGGATTAGTTACTTGTGCAAAACCCTGTTTGAAATAATCGTAAAGCATACGCGGACGGTCTGACAATACCGCTAATGGCGCATCAATCCCCATTGAACTGATGGCTTCTTGTCCAGTCAGTGCCATTGGTTTGATTAAAAATTCAATGTCTTCTTGGGTGTAACCAAATGCTTGCTGCCTGTCCAGCAAAGTATGGGCATCAGGTGCCATAGCGGCAACTTCTGGCGGCAGTTTGGCAAGGTGTATTTGGGTTTTGTTCAGCCAATCCGAGTAAGGATGTGCCTGGGCCAGTTCAGCTTTAAGCTCGGCATCGTCGATAATCCGGCCTTGCTCAGTGTCAATGAGCAACATTTTGCCAGGTTGCAAACGCCATTTTTTGATGATTTTGTGTTGTGGTACTTCTATTACGCCCATTTCGGATGCCATGATGACGAAATCGTCATCCGTCACCAGATAACGGGCAGGTCTTAGGCCGTTACGGTCTAAGGTTGCGCCAATTTGGCGGCCATCGGTGAAAGCGACGGCCGCCGGGCCGTCCCAAGGTTCCATCAAGGCGGCGTTGTATTCGTAGAAGGCACGTTGTTGCTCGCCCATCAATTCGTTGCCAGCCCAGGCCTCGGGAATCAACAGCATCATGGCATGGGCCATGGAATAACCGCCAGCAATCAATAGTTCGAGCGCATTGTCGAAACACGCCGAGTCCGATTGCCCCTCCGCAATCAAAGGCCAGAGCTTATGGATGTCGTCCCCTAAAACCGTGGAAGCAATAGAATGGCGACGCGCTGCCATCCAGTTCACATTGCCCGTCAAGGTGTTGATTTCGCCATTATGGGCGATCATTCGGAACGGATGCGCCAAATCCCAAGTCGGGAACGTGTTGGTGGAAAAGCGCTGATGCACTAGCGCCAATGCACTGGTAATGCGGCCATCATTCAATTCAGGAAAGAAAGTGCCGACCTGATTGGCGAGTAACATACCTTTGTAAACGATAGTACGGGAGGATAAGGACGGCATGTAAAAAGCATGGCCACCATCCAGGTTTAAGTCGCGGACGGCATTTTCCACTTGCTTACGGATGACGAACAGCTTGCGCTCAAACGCATCTTGATCGACGCAATCTGTACCCCGGCCAATAAAAATTTGTCTGATGAAAGGTTCAACGGGTTTGACCGAGTAGCCAAGTGTGCTGTTGTCCACAGGGACATCACGCCAGCCGAGCAAAGTGGCTTTTTCCTGTGCAACAAACTGGGTCAATAAGGTTTCGCAGGTGGCGCGATCCGCTTCGTTACGGGGAAGAAATACCATACCGACGGCATATTCCCCTGCTGATGGCAGGGGAATTCCGAGTTTGCTGCATTCTGTCTGAAAAAACGCATCGGGTATTTGTAGCAGGATTCCCGCGCCATCACCCGCGCAGGGGTCTGCGCCGACTGCGCCACGGTGGGTCAGGTTCTCAAGTAAATCCAATCCTTGACGCACAATCGCATGGCTTTTGTGGCCTTTTATGTGGACGATAAAACCAACGCCGCACGCATCATGTTCGTTGCGTGGGTCATATAAACCTTGTCTGGGCGGTAGATTACTTTGACTCATGGACACCTCTGAAGTATGTTTGATCTAAGGGTTAAGACTTTCCCTATAAACCCTCAACCGCACCTGTGTCGAACTTTTCTCCAAAGGCCGCTGTGCGGCAAAACCACTACATTATATGGATTTGATGAATTTTTGTCACGCAGTCTTTTGTTGTTTGTGGGCCTGACGGCTAGCGGAATAACTTGCAGAATAGCACTTTTGAATTTTGATCAGGAATCTATGATACCTTTAGTTTACGTTATAAATCCATCTCATCTATACCGCAACTGATTTTTGATTAGCGGTTAAGATTGAATTGAGTCATTATGGCTATTTCGCATTGACAGGTGTTATTGTTGGTTAATTATGAATCAGAATTTTGATGTAATTATTGTGGGCGGCGGCATGGTGGGCGCTGCGGTGGCTTGTGCCCTGGGCGGCAGCTCGTTGCAAGTGGCAGTGATTGAGAATGCCCCGCCACAATCGTTTTCGCCAGATCAACCCCATGATTTGCGGGTATCTGCACTCAGTCTCGCGTCCCAAAAAATCCTGGAAACCGTCGGGGCCTGGCAAGGTATAGAAGACCGGAGGGTTTGCCCGTTCCGCAGGATGCGCGTTTGGGAAACGGCAGGTGACACTGAATTTTGCAGCGATGACATCAATTATCCGCAATTGGGCTATATCGTAGAAAACAGGGTAATTCAACTGGCTTTGCTAGATCGGCTGGCTGATTTTGAAAATGTAAGCCTTATCTCCCCAGTGAGCATCAACAAAATTCAGTATTCGGTTGGTAAGCCAACCGAAATTGTTTTGGCTGATGGCCGGGTGCTATCGGCAAAAATCCTGGTGGCAGCGGATGGCGGGCAATCACGGGTCAGGCAAACCGTCGGTTTGGGCGTGACCAGTTGGGATTATAAGCAACATGCCTTGGTTATCTACATTGAGACTGAATACGGCCAGCAAGATATTACCTGGCAACGGTTTGTACCGACTGGGCCGCAGGCGTTTTTGCCGTTAACAGGACATTATGGCTCTATTGTTTGGTACCACTCACCGGACGAAGTGAGTCGATTGAAAGCATTGCCGCCTGATGAGCTAAAAAGCGAACTTATGGCAGCATTTCCAGAAGCTTTAGGCCAGGTCAAAAAAGTATTGGCGACCGCAAGTTTCCCTTTGAAGCGCCAACACGCACAGGCCTATGTCAAGCCCGGTGTGGTGTTGGTGGGTGATGCCGCGCACATGATTAACCCTTTGGCAGGGCAGGGCGTCAACATCGGCCTGCTGGATGCCGCGGCTTTGGGTGAGGTGTTGATTGATGCCGTCAAGCAAGGGCGTGATCCGAGTGAATTAACCGTTTTAAAACGCTACGAAAAAATGCGCCGTAATGAAAACCTGAAAATGATGACGGTCATGGATGTTTTTTATCAGGTGTTTAGCAATGAAATATTGCCGATGAAAATAGTGCGGAACTTAGGCTTAGGTCTTGCCGAACGAATCCTGCCGGCAAAAAACAAAGTGATGCGGATGGCGATGGGTTTGGATGGCAAATTGCCCAAGCTGGCGCGGGGCGAACCGATTATTTAGCCGCAAAAGCCGCTTTCTTGGGTTTGCTGTTGTCCAGGGCATAGACAAGCTCTTCGCGCAGTTGTCCTTGTTTGTCGGGGTCAGAAATCGCTTGTAGTTGTAAGTCTGTGAGGTAGAAAATGTCCTCAACCCGGCTTCCTATCGTGGTTATCCGTGCGCTGTGCAAGTTGATGCCCTGCTTGTTAAAAATCCTGCCAATTTGGGAAAGCAGTCCTGGCCGGTCAGTCGTGATGAGTTCCATGATAGTCTGCTTGTTCAGCGGGCCAGGATGAAACTTAATATTCGTGGGAATGGGAAAGTGCTTGGCTTGTCTGGATAGGCGATGGATATTCCGGTGTTCTTTAACCTCCTGTTGCAGCAGGTTATTATGCAAGGCGGTGCAAATATGGTTAATCCGGTACGATTCGTTGAGGGGCTCACCCGATTGTTCAAGCACTTGAAAGGTGTTGAGGACATAATCATCGTCAGTGGTCATGATCCTGGCATCTAGGATGGTCAGCCCTAATTGGTCTAACGTCGCTGTGCTTAGGGAAAATATAGCCCCCACATTTTTTGTGTAAACAAAGACTTCCGCGCTGCCACGACGAGTTTGTGCACGCAGGATCACTAACGGTAAATCGGTTTCGTTGGCCGATGCAATGGTGGATGTCTGCCAGACTATTTCATCGGTTGAATAACGCAGGAAATAATCCTCGCTGACGTGTTGCCATAAATTATCGACTGCGGGTTCAGTAAGCCCTAACTCAAGAAGCTCGTCTTTGGCTTCTTTTTTGTGTTCCAGGATGCGGTCTTTTAAGGCCAATGGGTTTTGTAAGCCCCGCCGTAATGCGCTGTGCGTTGCTGAGTAAAGCTCTTTAAGTAGCGAATCTTTCCAGGCACTCCAAAGCTCAGGGTTGGTCGCGCGGATGTCGGCGACGGTCAGCAGGTAGATGTGGTTAAGGTACTCGATGCTGCCGACTTTTTGGGCAAATTCATGGATCACGTCAGGGTCGCTGATGTCTTTGCGTTGCGCCGTCATGGACATCACCAGATGGTTGCGTACCAGCCAGGTGACGAGCTTAGTGTCATACGCTGAAAAGTCGTGTTGGCGGCAAAAATTCCTGGCGATGTCTTCACCTAACGTCGAGTGGTCTCCTTTTAGCCCTTTGGCAATATCATGGAATAGCGCGGCAATAAACAGGATTTCCTGCTTGTGGATTAAGGAAAACACATCATTGCAGAACGGCAGTTCATGCTGGTGCTTGTCGAGCGAAAAGCGCCGTAAGTTACGGATAACGAATAGGGTGTGTTCATCCACCGTATAAATGTGGAACAAGTCGTACTGCATACGGGCAACGATGTTGGCAAAACTGGGCAGATAAGCGGCCAACACGCCGTAGCGGTTCATTCGCCGGAGTTGCGTGGTGATGCCGTTCGGTTGCCGGAATATCTCCATAAACAGGTGGTTTGCAGCTTTATTTGCACGAAAGCTATCGTCGATAAGGTGCAGGTTTTTGCGGATAAGCCGGATCGTTGTTGCCCGGACACCCTTAAGCGTCCTGTTTTTTTGGAGAATTAGAAAAATCTCAAGCAAGGCTAAGGGTTGGCGCTCAAAGACGTTATCATCTTTGGCCTCAAGGTAATGGTTGGTGATGACAAAATGGTCGTTTAGCGGTTCCGGTTTGATGGCTTCGGCGGCCACAAAACGTTCGTGGAACAATTGCAGCAGCATTTCATTAAGGCGTTGCAGTTCAAGGATGGTCTTGAAATAAAACTGCATGAATTGCTCGACATCCTCATTGTATTTCTGGTTTTCAGTGCTGAAACCGAATTGCCGAGCGAGATCGCGCTGGTAGTCGAAAATCAGCCGGTCTTCGCTGCGGCCTGTCAGCAGATGTAAGGCATAGCGTATCCGCCATAAGACGTGCAGGCCGGAAATCAATTGATTGTATTCGGATTCCGGCAAAAAGCCATATTGGATCAATTCCCGCAAGGTCTTGGAGTTGTAATGGCGCTTAAACACCCAGGTGATGACTTGCATGTCGCGCAACCCGCCCGGGCCTTCCTTGATGTTGGGTTCGAGGTTATAGGCCGTGTCATGGTATTTCGCGTGACGTTGTTTTTGTTCCAGCATTTTGGCGGCAAAAAATTGGCCCGAAGGCCAGATTTTATCGGGCGTAATTTCATTCTGTAATTCTTGGTAAAGTGCCGTGTTGCCTGTTATCAGGCGGTTTTCCATGATGCTGGTCATGATGGTTTGGTCATCTAATGCCGCTGCCACGCATTGTCCAATCGACCGCACGCTTTGCCCCGGTTTTAGGCCAATATCCCAGAGAAAGGTAAGGAAATTGGTCAGCATTTCCTGATAAACGGAAACATTGCTGTCATCCAAAATGATGGTTATATCAATATCGGAATGGGGGAATAGTTCCCGCCTGCCATAACCTCCAATGGCGATTAAACAGAGGTTTTCGGCCTTACCAGCAAGAAAATGCTGCCAGCTGGCGGTCAATATTTCATCGATAAAATCAGAATTTTCATTGAGCAGGTCTTTGACGGATAGGTTAGGGTCAAATTTTTGTTGCAGATCAAGGTCTTTCTGCTTGATGAGCTGCTTGAATTGTTGTAAATGATCCTTTCCAGAAAACCAGGCGGACGTGATGGTTTTACTCATGCCAAATCCATTTCTTCCTGGCGTAAGGTCAGGATTTCATAGCCTTGCTCAGTGACCAGCACGGTGTGTTCCCATTGGGCAGACAGGCTGTGGTCTTTGGTGACCGCCGTCCAGCCGTCCGCCAACACCTTAACATGCCGTTTACCCAAATTGAGCATAGGTTCTATCGTGATAATCATGCCTGCTTCAAGCACTTCACCTTCGCCCGCTTTGCCGTAATGCAGGACGTGAGGGTCTTCATGGAAGTTTTTGCCAATGCCATGCCCGCAAAATTCCCTGACGACGGAATAACGGTTGCTTTCTGCATAATGTTGTATCGCTTGGCCTATGTCGCCTAAAGTAGCGCCCTGTTTGACTTGCTTAATGCCCAAATACATGGCTTCTTGGGTGATTTTGACCAGGCGTTTTGCATGCGGGCTAACCTCGCCGACACAAAACATTTTGCTGGTGTCGCCGTGATAACCGTCTTTAATCACGGTAATGTCAACATTGATAATGTCGCCGGATTTCAGTTCTTTGTCGCTGGGAATGCCGTGGCATACCGTGTGGTTGATGGATGTGCAGATGGATTTGGGAAAGCCCCGATAGTTAAGTGGGGCGGGAATAGTCCCTTGGACATTCACAATGTAGTCGTGGCAGATGTCATTCAGCTCGTCCGTCGTCACGCCGGGGACAATATGGGGTTCAATCATTTCCAATACTTCGGATGCCAGTTTTCCGGCGACCCGCATTTTTTCAATTTCGTTTTCGGCTTTAATGATGATGGGCATAACAAATTATAAGGCAAAAGGCGCAAGGCAAAAGGCTCAAACTGCAAATTGCATGGTTTTTAGCCTTGAGCCTTTTGCCTTGCGCCGTGTAATACTTAATGAGTTTAGCAGAGTTCGGCTTGTTGTAAAAAGCCAATTATGGTATAAAGACGAGTTGATTTACGCAACAAATTCTCACGCCTATCGTCACGCTTGGTAGGGTGCTGGACTTAACTAGGGTTAAGGCTGGTTACCAGGCGGGATAAGCGGAGGCTCAACCCAACCCGAAACAAAGGTTTCGGAAATATAATCTTAGGAGAAATGAATGTCGGCAGTATCAATGCGTCAAATGCTAGAAGCGGGAGTCCACTTTGGACACCAGACCCGTTATTGGAACCCCAAAATGGCTAATTACCTGTTCGGTTCCCGTAACAAAATCCATATTATCAATCTGGAAAAAACGCTTCCCATGTTTAATGACGCGATGAATTATCTGGGCCAGGTTACAGCAAATAAAGGCACTGTGCTTTTGGTGGGCACCAAAAAAGCCGCGCGTAAACTGGTTGCGGAAGAAGCAAGGCGTTGCGGTATGCCTTATGTCAACCACCGCTGGTTAGGCGGTATGTTGACCAACTTTAAAACCATAAAAAAATCAATTACCCGCCTTAAAGAATTGGAAGCCATGAAAGCGGATGGCACTTTGTACCAACGCTTCGGCAAAAAAGAAGCCTTGGGCATGGAGCGCGAACTGGAAAAACTGGAACGCAGCTTAGGTGGAATTAAAGACATGAAGGGCGTTCCTGATGTCATTTTCGTGCTGGATGTCGGCTACGAGAAAAATGCGATTAGCGAAGCAAAAAAATTAGGCATTCCTGTGGTTGGCGTTGTTGATTCCAACAATTCGCCAGAAGGCATTGATTACATTATTCCAGGCAACGACGATTCCATCAGGGCGGTAAAGCTCTATTGTGAAAGCGTTTCTGCGACCGTTATGGATGCCAATACGGCCACTTTGGGGTTGTCAGCCAAAGTTGATGATTTTGTTGAAGAATCCGTAGCGGAATAAGTAAGCTGATTGGATTTATTTAGGCCGTTGCTAAGTAGTGGCGGGTGATATGCAGTTCAAAACGCCTCCTTATGGGGGCGTTTTTATAGTGATGAACAACGAGAGATTACAAGATGAGCGAAACAATTAGTGCAACAATGGTCAAGGAACTGCGTGAACGCACTGGTTCCGGCATGATGGAATGCAAGAAAGCCTTGGTTGAAACCAATGGCGATATGGAGTTGGCCATTGAAAATATGCGTAAATCCGGTTTGGCTAAAGCGGATAAAAAATCAGGCCGGATTGCGGCAGAAGGGATTATTGGCGCAAAAGTGAGCGACGATGGCAAAACAGTCGTCATGGTGGATGTCAACTGCGAGACCGATTTTGTCGCCAAGGCCGATGATTTCGTCAAATTTGTCAATAGTATAGCCACGGCTTTGTTGACGGCAAAAGTGACTGCTGAAGACGAGTTATTGTCCATGAAACTAGCTGATGGGCAAACGGTTGATGAGTTACGTAGAAGCTTGATCGCTAAGTTGGGTGAAAACATAACCGTCAGGCGTTTTCAAAAATACCAAACCGCAACGGGCGGCACTGCCTGTTATTTGCATGGCAGCAAGATTGGCGTAATTGTTGAGTTGGCCTCAGCTAATCCAGAGCTAGGGAAAGACATCGCCATGCACATTGCTGCAAGCAAGCCCGTGTGTGTGTCTGAAGACCAGGTTTCTTCCGACATCATAGAAAAAGAAAAAGAGATTTTCAAAGCGCAAGCGGCAGAAAGCGGTAAACCTGCCGACATTATTGAAAAAATGGTGGCTGGCCGGATCAGTAAGTTTTTTGGTGAAATTACTTTGCTAGGCCAGCCGTTTATCAAGGACGACAAGCTGACAGTCGGCAAATTAGTGGCTTCTAAAGGAAATACGGTGGCAGGTTTTACCCGCTTTGAAGTCGGTGAGGGCATTGAGAAAAAGGAAGGCAATTTTGCCGACGAAGTGATGGAACAAGTAAGGGCCAGCGAAGGCAAGCCTAACTGATTGGCATAGTAGGCGGCGATTTTGACAGGGTGCGATGTGACTAGGCATTACACTGCATGGGGTTGCCGCCTTGACCACATTATTCCCGATCACAAAATATTCAACTAAAATGTTATGACAAAACTGATTTGCCAAAGAATATTGCTTAAATTGAGCGGTGAAGCCCTGATGAGTGAATCGGGCGGCAGCATTGATGCCGACATCCTCAAACGACTTGCCCTGGAGATCATAGAGTTATGCGGCATGGGCATCCAGGTCGGTTTAGTTATTGGCGGCGGCAATATTTTACGCGGTGCCCAAAAAGCGGCAGAGGGATTGGATCGGGTGACGGGTGACCAGATGGGGATGTTGGCAACCGTGATTAACGCCTTGGCGATGCAAGATGCGCTGGAACATTTGGGTCAGCAGGTCAGGGTCATGTCGGCGTTGAAAATCAACCAGGTTTGCGAGGATTATATCCGCCGCCGCGCCGTACGGCATTTAGAAAAAGGCCGGGTGGTCATTTTTGCGGCAGGCACGGGCAACCCATTTTTTACCACGGATTCAGCCGCCAGTCTCAGGGCCATCGAGATTAATGCGGAACTGATGATTAAGGCCACCAAAGTCAAAGGCGTGTATTCCGCCGATCCTGAAAAAGTCAGGGGCGCGGTTTTTTATCCGCGCTTAACCTACGACGAGGCTTTGGATCAACGCCTTAACGTCATGGATACGACCGCGCTGGTATTGTGCAGGGATAACAACGTCCCCATGCGCGTCATGAACATTTTTGAACAAGGCGCGATAAAAAGATTGATGCAGGGCGAAGAGATAGGCTCCCTTATTGAACGAGGTAAGTGATTATGATTAGCGATATTCAACAGGGTGCCGCAACCCGCATGGGTAAAAGTATAGAGGCCCTGAAACATGAGTTCTCCAAAATCAGGACAGGGCGGGCGCATCCCAGCTTGCTGGATCAAATTACCGTCTCCTACTACGGCAATGAATCGGCTTTGTCGCAAGTTGCCAATATAGCCGTAGAAGACGCACGTACCTTGACCATTACACCCTGGGAAAAGGCCATGGTGCAAGTCATCGAAAAAGCCATATTAAAGTCTGACCTGGGCTTGAATCCTGCCACCAATGGTATGGTGATCCGTATTCCATTGCCTTCGCTTACAGAAGAACGCCGCAGGAGCTTGGTCAAAGTCGTAAAAAATGAAGCGGAGAATGGTCGGGTTGCGATAAGAAATATTCGCCGTGATGCCAATGCAGAAATCAAGGAAGCAATGAAAGAAAAGCTGATTTCCGAAGATGAAGCGCATGGCGCAGAAGAAAAAATTCAAAAATTAACCGATCAGTACGTCAAAGAAGTCGAGAAATTGTTGGAAGCAAAAGAAGCCGATCTTTTGTCGATTTAATAAGGAATTAGCCAATGTCTGCTGACGATAACGCTGGTTTGATAACCGAAAACGGGTTGCCGCGACATATCGCGATCATCATGGACGGGAACGGCAGATGGGCGCAAAAAAGGTTTATGCCCCGTGCTTTCGGCCATCAAGCGGGTGTCAAGGCGGTCAGAAAAATTGTTGAACACTGTGCTAACCAAGGTATTGAGGTGTTAACTTTGTTTGCGTTCAGCAGCGAGAATTGGCGGCGGCCTAAAGAAGAAGTCTCCTTATTAATGAAGTTGTTTGTTGAAACCCTGAAAAGGGAAATCAACACGCTCGATAAAAATGACATTTGCCTGCGGTTTATTGGCGATAGATCGGCTTTCCCTGACACCTTACAACAAATAATGGCAGAAGGTGAAACAAAGACAAATGACAATAAAGCCTTGACCTTAGTGATTGCCGCTAACTATGGTGGGCATTGGGATATGTGCCAAGCGTACCAGAAAGTCGTCGATAAAATGGCGGCTGGAGAATTAACTAAACAATCCGTTAGCCCTCAACTGATAGAAGAACACTTATCTACCGCTGGCTTGCCTGACCCAGATCTCTTTATAAGGACTGGCGGTGAGAAACGGGTGAGCAACTTTTTGTTATGGCAGTTAGCGTATACAGAACTCTATTTTACCGAGACGCTCTGGCCGGATTTTAACCAGAATTCATTGGACGATGCCATCAACAGTTTCAAAGGCCGCCAACGGCGCTTTGGACATACAGGTGAGCAAATACTCAACAAATCAGTTTCACTTTAACTTTAGACAATAATAAAATGTTATTACAGCGAGTGATTACGGCCGCCATTTTGGTGCCTTTGGTCGTCATGGCAGTGTTTCAGTTACCAGCGGAGTATTTTTCGCTGGTGTTTGGCCTGATTATCTTGATAGCCGCCTGGGAATGGGCCCATCTTATTGGCATTAACCAGCCTTACAAGAAATATTTATTCCTGTTAAGCCTGATTGTGCCGATGTTATGGTTACATTTTTGGACCCAGTTTCTTGAAGGCTTGCAGTACGTCATTGAAACTGGACAGCAAGACCTTTATCAACATGCCAAAAAAGTTGGCTGGACATCCATCAGCACGTTCATGGAATACTTGAATATACCTGATGTCAGACTGTATTCAGGGGCATTGGAGTGGTTGGTGATCCCGCCGGTAATTTTTTGGGTGTTAGTCATGATACTGATCAAGCACTCACCAACGGGCATACTGCAACTGGAATTAAAGCTGCGTAACAAAGCATTAATAGGTTGGTTTGTCCTGTTGGCGGCGTGGTTGTTTTTGGTCCGCTTAAAAGTCCTTTATGGCGCAGAAATGGCGATGTATTTCCTAATCCTGATTTGGGCAGCCGATATTGCCGCTTTCTTCGTAGGGAAAAAGTTTGGTAAATCAAAACTTGCACCCGAAATAAGCCCAGGCAAAACCATGGCGGGTTTTTATGGCGCATTAATAGCAGGCTTAGTCTGTGGCGTTTTATTATGCTTGTATTATGGTTTCCCGCTTATTAACGCTTCTGACTTCGTATTGCTGTCGATATTGACGGTATTAATTTCAATTTACGGGGACTTGTTCTTTAGCGTGGTCAAACGCCAAAGTGGCGTGAAGGAAAGCGGCTCCATATTGCCTGGGCATGGCGGTATCCTTGATCGAATTGATAGCTTGATCGCGGCAACGCCCTTTTTCTACGCGGGTATCTACCTAATATACAGGATGATTGAAGATGCCCAAGCGACTGGTGCGGCAGGATGAAGGGGCTTTGCGTACTTGGCGCAACCGGTTCAATCGGTGTCAGCACCTTGGATGTTGCGGCGCGGCATCCACATTTGTACAAAATCGTAGCCTTAACGGCAAACACCAACATCGATGATTTATTCGAGCAATGCCTCGTACACCAGCCACAATATGTTGTGGTTGTGGACGGAGGTAAGGCACAAGGCTTTAGGGATAAAATCAGCAATTCTCCAATATCCCATATTAAGGTATTAACGGGCGCTAAGGCACTGGAGGAAGTTGCAACGTTGGATGAAGTGGATTCAGTCATGGCCGCCATTGTCGGTGCAGCGGGTTTACTGCCTAGCTTGGCTGCGGCAAAAGCCGGTAAAACCGTGTTGCTGGCCAATAAAGAAGCCCTGGTCATGTCCGGGGGTATTTTTATGGATGCGGTTTCCGCATCGGGCGCGCATTTATTGCCGATAGACAGCGAACACAACGCCATCTTCCAATGTATGCCCGCCCATTATCAGACAGGTACTGACGGCAAGCAGGTGAGGCGCATCTTGCTGACTGCATCGGGTGGCCCGTTTCGGGAAATGCCAATCGAACAAATGGCCAATGTTACTCCAGAGCAGGCGGTCGCCCACCCCAACTGGGACATGGGCAAAAAAATCTCGGTGGATTCTGCCACCATGATGAATAAAGGCCTGGAAATGATCGAGGCCTGTTTGCTGTTCAACATGTTGCCAGACCAGATACAAGTGGTCATCCATCCCCAAAGCGTGATCCATTCCATGGTCGATTATGTCGATGGTACCGTGCTGGCACAAATGGGCAACCCCGATATGCGGATACCCATTGCCCATGCGATGGCCTGGCCTGAGCGGTTTGATTCGGGCGCCACTCAGCTGAATATTTTCGATGTGCGCCGCATGGATTTTGAAGAGCCTAATTTAGAGCGTTTCCCCTGCTTACGCTTGGCTTATAAGGCGATTAACGCGGGTGGAACCATGCCAGCCGTACTAAATGCTGCAAATGAGATAGCAGTAGAGGCTTTTTTAGATCGGCGGATAAAGTTCACCGATATCCCCGTCATCATCGAACATTGCATGGACGCTATCGCCGTCGCAGTAGCAGATACCTTGGCGGTTATTTTGGATCACGACCAGCAAGCCAGGGTTGTTGCCAAACAGGTTATAGCTGATATGGTTAATTGATGAACTTTTTACACACCCTGTTTTTTTTCATAATAGCCATCGGCATCCTGGTTTCATTCCATGAATTCGGGCATTTTTGGGTTGCGCGTAAAACTGGTGTTAAAGTCCTTAGATTTTCCGTGGGTTTTGGTAAAGTGTTATGGTCGCACCAAAAAAATCCCAATGATACCGAATACGTTTTGTCAGCCATACCCTTGGGCGGTTACGTCAAAATGGTCGATGAACGGGAAGGTGCAGTTAAACCGGAAGACCTACAGTTTGCCTTTAACCGCCAGTCGTTATGGGTTAGGACTGCTATTGTGGCGGCAGGGCCGGTTTTTAACCTGATGTTGGCTATTGCCCTGTTTTGGGGCGTTCTGGTGCTGGGCGAAACTGGCCTGAAACCGATACTGGGTGAAGTCAAGCAGGGTACGTTTGCGGCGGCGGCGGGTTTTGTTGAAGGGGAAGAAATTATCTCCGTTAATGACAAAGCCACCAAGACCTGGACTGAGGCAATGGGTACTATCGTTACCTTTGCAATGGATGGCGAGCCGAGCATCAAAGTTAAGGTCAGGAATCTTGCTAATGAGCAAAACGACAGGGTACTTACGTTTACCGAAAGTGACGCACAAGATTCAGAAAAATTGTATGACCGCTTAGGTTTCAAACCTTGGTCACCGAAGATAAAGCCAATCATCAATGAAGTGCTTCCCAATGGTGCAGCCTTGGCTGCTGGCCTTAAAAAAGATGATTTAATCATCAGCGCAGACGGAAAACCGATGGCCGATTGGATGCAATGGGTGGATTACGTAAAAAAACGCCCAGACATTACGATCAGCGTAATCGTTGATCGTCAAGGCATGCGCTTAACCCTGCCGATAACGCCAAAAAGCGAGCAGTCCGGCGAGGGAACTGAAGGCAAAATCGGCGCTTCAGTGCTTATGCCGGAAGGCTTGATGAAGTCCATGACGGTTGAATATTCCTTGCCGCCGCTGGAGGCGATTCCGGTTGCGTTCAAGACCACTTACGATTATTCCATCGTGACTTTGAAGATGATGGGCAAGATGCTTATCGGCAAGGCATCGGTCAAAAACTTAAGTGGGCCGATTAGCATTGCCCAGATTGCCGGGCAGTCAGCGAGTATGGGGGCAGTGTACTTCATTAAGTTCCTGGCATTGGTCAGCGTAAGCCTGGGTATCCTTAACTTATTGCCCGTACCTGTCCTCGATGGCGGTCATCTCCTGTTTTTCGGTGTCGAAGCCATCAAAGGCAGTCCGGTTTCAGAAAAGGCACAGATTTTTTTCCAGCAAATTGGTATGGCCTTGTTATTGCTGCTGATGGTCACGGCGATGGTTGTTGATGTGCAGCGTTTGTTTGACTAAGGAAGCTCTGCGTAAGTTGCCGTTCGTCCTGAGCTTGTCGAAGGACTTAAGCAAGGCATATTAGGTGCAAAACTTTATTGCCATTATCTGAACGAATTACAGGCCGATAACTCCCACCCTCGAATCATTTCACTTTTACCCGAGAAACCCATGAAAAAAATCACCCAGATCACCGGATTATTGCTGTTAATCTTGATGCTGCCTTATGCCAACGCAGATGAAGCGGCGATTAAGCAGGCATTGGGGAAGTCCATGCCCACCGCAAAAATTGAATCCATCAAGCCTTCTGAAATTAAGGGTTTGTATGAAGTTGTTTTAGGTTCCAGCATCTATTATGTCTCTGAAGACGGCAAATATTTGCTGCAAGGGCGCTTGGTTGATGTGGCGAACCGTACGGATTTAACAGAGCGAAAACTGGGTGCAACCCGTAAGTCTGCGTTGGAAAGGTTGGGCGTGGAAAATATGATCGTATTCAAACCCAAAATCGGCAAATACAAGGTATCCATTTTTACCGACATCGACTGCGGATATTGCCGTAAACTGCATTCCGAAATCGACCAATATCTAGCGGAAGGTATCACCATTCAATACCTGTTCTTCCCAAGGGCCGGAAAAGGCTCGGATTCTTATGATAAGGCCGTATCGGTCTGGTGCGCCAAAGACCGCAACGCAGCGTTAACGGCGGCAAAAAAAGACCAAGGTTTGGAAAAGAAAACCTGCGTTAACCCAGTCGATAAACACATGCAATTGGCTACCGAATTCGAAGTGAAAGGCACGCCCATGATCGTCACTGAAAACGGCAATATCTATCCAGGTTATTTGCCAGCCAAGGAACTTGCCCAAGCTTTGCAAAGCGAGAAAGTTGCGCAGTAGAGGTTTTGTAGGCTGGATTGTAGCAGAAGGGCATAAATAGTTTGCATGTTTGCGCGGCTAATCCACTACAGTCATACGTCTTACGGCCTTGCCGGACGTGTGCATGTTGCCCCGCCCATAGGTTTTAACGTGGCTGGTAATTGGTAACATTGGTAAAACGTAAGTGACGGGGTACATACCCCGGCACGCCGAAATTGATGTTGGCGAAAATCTTGAATTCATCCGAACAGCGCACATCATAGCCGTAACTCGACGTGCCGTAGGAAATAACTCGTCCTTTTTCCGAATCCCGAATTTGGCCGGATTCGAACGGCTCGATCATGCCGTGTTGCTGCGCCATGCGGCGGATCCATTTGTCTGATTTGATGCTCATGAGGTGTGGTTTGGTGGTTTAGAAATAATCCTTATGTTAGGTATTTTTATAACGATATTAGCATAGTAGGGCGGATTAGACGCGCAAACCAGCTAGTCTTAAGACAAGTCAAACGTACCCGCGCGTCGTAATCCGCTATATCGAATGCCACCTCTACGGTGGATTACGACGCGCCCAAAGTTCAAACAAAACCGATAGACCGCATGTTTGCGCGGCTAATCCACCCTACATTTATACGTCTTACGGCCTTACATTTATGCGCCTTACGGGTTAATCCGCCCTACGGCCTTGAACGTATTTCAAAAATTCGATCCGGTGCTTCTTCCCAGTTTACTGATTTTAATCCGTGTCTACACCCCAAGGTTGAGAAATTGCGGTACGAAGTAATGCCGGTCACCTTTCCTTCTTTGAACCAAACAACCGTATAATCACAAACGCCAATTGACACAACCATACCATACTGCCAAGCTTCTTGAGACCCGCTAAATTGACGGTCATCAGGTGTACCCATTATCTCTATAACCCTAGCTTTAGAGTTGTCTGTCTCAATTTGCAAAGCACTGGTTTTAACACCAGCGCAGGACGATAGTACAGCAATCAAAAATACTATCGATACTATTTTCAAAATATTCACGATATCTCCTTCCATAGCCCAACGCAAAGCTAACCGGGCGCGATAATGAGTACAAGAAATTAAATACACTGAAACCGCGATCCGGTTGAAAAACTGGTTAGGGGTGACAGCGATGGATTTTGGCATTTATTTTTGGACAACTCAGCGAATTGCAGCAGCAGTGGCTATTATGGCGGCTATAGTTGCAATTATTGCTGCCCATTTGGCCCATCGGGCTTGCTCAAAAGCCGCCACCGCTTGTTTGTTGGCAACTTCTAGCGCGTTAGAAGCAATTAGGTTAGCCTCTTTAGCGATTGATAAAGTAGTTTCTTCTCGGGCATCGCGTTTGGCATCGGATCGCCTGTATAGCTCATATTTAGCCAGCTTTGAAAATCTGAATTCCTCACCATATGATTGTTCTGGCAATTCTGATTTCAAAAAAACTTCTGGCTCAGATAGCTCAGAGATAGTTTTAAGAAATTCGATGTCATTTGATGTAAGCGGCATAATTACGGAGCCCCCTAACTACAATTAGACATCCAAAATGACGCAAAACTTTGCATCAAAAAAATGTCCAAAAGTGTTACTTGATTTAATTTCATATTACTATCAATTGTTTATTAATTTTTAGTAATGCCCAAGGTTTTTTTTAAAAGCTATCATTAAAAATCCATTGGATACTAATGATAACTTAAAGTCGGTTTATTTAAAGGAAGTACGCCGCTATCACGTATTCTGAATCACAATATTCGGAAACCGTGTACTAAAATCCTTCGCCTTCAACGCCAATTTCGCCGTCGCTTTACGGGCAATAGCTTTGTACATCTGCGCCGCCGGGCTGTTTGGATCAGTGGCAACGGTGGGTTGGCCGGAGTCGGCCTGGATGCGGATGTTGATGCCTAATGGTAAAGCACCCAGAAAATCGACATGGTTGGTTTCTGCCATCACCATGCCGCCGCCTGTACCAAAGATGGGTTCGCTATGGCCGCAGTTGCTGCAAATGTGCATGCTCATGTTTTCGACAATACCCAGTACCGGCACATTCACTTTTTGGAACATGCCCAAGCCGCGCTGGGCATCGATCAGGGCGATGTCTTGCGGCGTGGTGACGATAATCGCGCCGCTTCATTTGATTATTCATGTCACCTCTAATGACATTATAAATCTGCCTCTAAATGTGTCAAACCATTTTAATCGCAGTGTTTGTGTAAAAATCAACGAGCAACATATCCAGTGACAGCATTGCTCAATTTTTCCAGGCCCTTAATTTCGTAAAAGTGTTGTTGTCGTCGAGTAGATTCAAAGCGACATTCCCATAAATTTCATCCAATTCATCCGCTAGCTAATACCATCTCAACCAACTTAACCCAATACGCCGC
>JAYVGW010000330.1:0-4212 GCA_043771735.1 Methyloglobulus sp. | reverse complement strand
ACCTTCGGCTCGGCTGCTGATGCTATCCGCGCGGGTGGCAACAAACCGGAAGAAACCCGGTTTGTTGCCGGGGTACATTTTTGGTTTTAGCGGGTTTTTAAACGCCCCGATTGAGTATTGTACCTTGCGCTTAAAGCAGCAAGACAGGGGTCTTAAGCGCGTCCATATCACCGTGGAAGCACACCATCAGCAGGTGCGGGGGTTGTGAGGGATGGCTAGCTTTCGGGCCTTAACCCAACGTTACTGCCAGAATAAAGACTGTCCAATAATTTTTTGCCACTGACAAAGCTGGCAATCGCACACTTTTCACTTAACATTCGTTTCATGCGGCAAAAGAAGCGTTGATAAGGCCATGCGGTCAGGTAATGTTTAACGGCGGTATGGTTCTTCACGATGTTGATAATGCGTTCTGCATTGCCCGGAATTTTTAATGCGTTGCCGTTAATTGGTTCGGCAGTTGCCGCATCCTTCTGGAAAAACACCGTGATGTTCGCGCCGTCGGCAGAAACCTTATGTTCCACCTCGGTAAAGCCGACTTTCTCGCCCAATTTACGTAAGGTGGCTAGATTAAAATTGAAAATATGCGCTTCGTGGAATGTGCTTTTGGGCGACTGGCAAATTGCTTCAATCGTCGGCACTTCCACCACTAGAACGCCTTGGGGTTTGAGCAAGGCATGTAGCTTAGTCAAGACATCGCAGGGATTCTCAGTATGCTCAAGCACATGCCAGATGGTGATCAGGTCGAACGACGCATCAGGTTGTTGGATGTCCTGGATAAACCCTACCTGCACATTCAAACCGTATTCCTGCTTTGAGTATGCGGCATAGCCTTTGTTAGGTTCTATCCCGTTGACATCATGCCCCAGTGTTTGCAGCAAGTAAGCGAATTCGCCACCGCCTGTCCCCACATCAAGGATTTTTTTCGGCTGGGCTATCCACCCGCCCAGCAGCTTGCGCCGATATAAAGCGACTTTTCCGGCGCGCAGGATATGTTTTGGTTTGGGGGTGAACGTGCCTTTGTACTCGACCCTGTAATCGTCTTCGTAATAACTGCGCGGATTATGCGGCAATGGATCCGCCCATACCAGCCCACAAGCATGACAAATCACCGTCCTAAGCGGCTTGCCACTGCGGCTATGGTTGGCTAGTACAGCTATATCTGTCCCGCCACAGACATTGCAAGGCGTTGAACTCATTTCCTGATGGTTTTGTTGCATTGATTATTCTCTGAAGTGAAGTTTTTAGCGGTCTTCGTTATTGGAAGTTTTTGCCTGAGTCAATTAGCCCATGCACCGTTCTACTTAAAGAAACTCAGAATAAGTTGATTCCATTCATGGTTCGACAAGCTCACCACGAACGAAATCAACACATTACCGTTCGTCCTGAGCTTGTCGAAGGACTTATTCAGAGTTTCCTTGATTGAGGGGCTTTGAACAATTTTAATAAGCATGGCAAAAATGATAACTCAACTCTGCCCTGATATGGGCATCCTGCCGTAAAAAAAGGCGAAATCATTTTTATCTGCGCCTAAGAAAAACCGCGCTTCCAGCACCAGTTTTAAGCTCCCGCCCAAGCGGCGGCTGACTCCTATACTGTAGAACTTGGTGTTACTGGTGCAGCCAATTTAAATTCACAAATAAATTTCTAACGGATGTCTGCTAGAAAGCCAGTATCCAAGATTTGGTTTACAAGTGGCTTTTTAAATCTTTCTTGTCTTTATTATGCTGTAAAATCTTTTATTTTTTCCTTGGTATCCATGGCCAACCACCTAAAGCGCATTGCGTTAACGCCCGGCGAACCTGCTGGCATAGGGCCTGATCTGTGTATTGCCTTAGCGCAATCTGACCTGCCTTGCCAACTGGTCGTGGTGGCAAGCCCTGATTTGTTGCAGGATCGCGCCAAGCGCTTGGGTTTGCCGCTAAAATTAATTGACTTCAATAGCGACTCGCTTATTGAAGCACACCAGGCAGGACAGCTGACCGTCATGCCCGTAAACCTTGGCGAACCCGTTAGCGCAGGGCAGCTAAACGTTGCCAATAGCCGTTATGTGTTAAAAACCATCACCAAAGCGACCCAAGGCTGCATGAAAGGGGCGTTTGCGGCGATGGTCACCGCTCCCGTGCATAAAGGCGTTATCAATGATGCTGGCATTGCGTTCACTGGGCATACCGAATTTATCGCCGATATTACCGGCGGCTTTCCCGTCATGATGCTGGCAACCCCAGGCTTACGTGTCGCCTTGGTGACCATCCACTTGCCCCTGTCTGAAGTCCCGCAAGCGATTACGCATACCCGTTTGCGGCAGGTAATACGGACGCTGGACCATGACCTGCGTACCCGTTTTTCTATCAACAACCCAAGGATACTGGTTTGTGGGCTGAATCCACATGCGGGAGAAAACGGTTATTTAGGCCGAGAAGAAATCGACATTATCGAACCTGTGTTGAATGGCTTACGTAAGCAAGGCTTGAATCTTGACGGCCCACTGCCTGCCGACACGCTGTTCACACCCAAATATCTTGATAAGGCCGATGCCGTCTTAGCCATGTACCACGACCAAGGATTGCCGGTACTTAAACACATGGGTTTTGGCAGGGCGGCGAATATTACCTTGGGGCTACCCATTATCCGCACCTCCGTCGATCATGGAACCGCACTGGATTTGGCAGGCACGGGAACGGCTGATTCAGGCAGCTTGCGTTACGCACTGGAAACCGCGTTGATTATGGCAAGCAATAACCATGAGCCTCTATAAATACCCTCTCCCAGAGGGAGAGGATTAGGGTGAGGGTTGCAAATGATTGGTTTTAATCCCCTCATCCCAACCTTTTCCCAAAGGGAGAAGGAGCTTTCTGAATTATTAGAGATTCCTCACCATGTCCAACATTACACATACCCCACGCAAGCGCTTCGGTCAGAACTTTCTTCATGACCACTCCGTTATTGCCAACATACTCGCCAGCCTACAAATCAAGCCCGGTGAGCATTGGGTTGAAATAGGCCCAGGCCAAGGCGCTTTAACTGCGCCGTTGCTGGAAAAGGACATCACGCTAGATGTGGTGGAGTTGGACAGGGATTTGGTGCGCTTGCTCAAGGATAAATTTAAAGATAACTTGTTAGATAATAAGCACTTAACCATCCACAGTGCCGATGCCCTAAAATTTGATTTTTCCGCCCTCGTAAGACAAGGGGAAAAAGGGCAGGAAGAAAAGCTACGCATTATCGGCAACTTGCCTTACAACATTTCTACGCCCTTGCTATTTCACTTGCTGGAGAATGCGGATTGCATTGCGGACATGCAGTTTATGCTGCAAAAAGAAGTGGTTGACCGGATTTGTGCCGCCCCGGGCAGCAAAAAATACGGTAGGCTAAGTGTGATGATGCAGTATTACTGCGCGGCGGAGTGTTTGTTTGAAGTCTATCCCGAGAGCTTCAATCCCTCACCGAAAGTGATGTCAGCCGTCATAAAATTAATCCCCCACCCTAAGCCGCCCGTCGTAGTCAAAGATCTGGCTGTGTTCAAGTTAGTCGTCACCCAAGCTTTCTCGCAACGCCGAAAGACCCTGAGAAACTCACTCAAAAAACTTATCAGTGAAGATGGCTTTGTTAGCTTAGGTATTGATCCGGTAGTGCGGGCTGAAACAATTTCCCTGCTCGAATTTGCCAATTTGAGCAATTGGTTGGCGGATAATGACGATAAATAAATATGCGGGGTAGGCTGTGCTGAACGTAGGGAAGCGCACCTTTGCGCAGGGCTTCCCTAAAAGCCTAGAAATTCTTCTAATCTTGGCTTTTTTCAATCGTGTTTTGTTGAATGTCGGTTTCAATGTCGCTCTTGGGCGTATACAGCCTGGAAAATAATAAGCCAATCTCAAACAACAACCACATCGGGATGGCAAGCATGGTTTGGGAAATGGCATCAGGCGGGGTTAGGAACATGCCAATGATAAATGCCCCTAAAATGACATAAGGACGCTGTTCGGATAGCGTGGCGGGTGTCACCAAACCAGTCCAAACCATGACAATAGTGACTATGGGTACCTCGAAGCAAACGCCGAAAGCAAAGAACATAGTCAATGCAAAGTCCAAATACTTGGTGATGTCGGTCATAACTGCAACGCCGACTGGCGCTGCGGTTGTCAGGAAAAAAAATACCGAGGGAAACACTACAAAATAGGCAAATGCCACGCCCAGATAGAATAATAGGGTGCT
>JAYVGW010000329.1:0-2797 GCA_043771735.1 Methyloglobulus sp. | reverse complement strand
AGAATTAACGCTCAACTGGCCTGCTGATCAAGAACCTCCATCGTATTGGGTGGGAGGGGCAGCAGGCACAGTTGATCTTTTTCGTGTACGTGCTGCCTGGTGGCGAAGAGTCACCCCGTTTGTCGCTGATGGCGCAATTAAAGACCCCAAAGAACAGGCTTTTGCAGTGAGTGAAACCTCTGAGGCCATAAATGGCATGCTAGACGCCCTGTCGTGCAAATGGATGAATCCTCGGGCAGCGGATGATGCCGCGCACCATAAACCGTATCAGTGGTCGGCGGCCAAGGAAGTCGGCTTGCGATTGCCGCGCACATTGGTAACAACCGATCCGACTGCGGCAAGGCGTTTTATAGAGGAGATTGGTGTAGGAAAAGTTGTGTACAAGGCCTTTCTTGCCATGCATGAAGCATGGCGTGAAACCCGGTTGGTACAAAAAGAAGACTTGGATCGGCTTGATTTGGTTCGGCTTGCGCCGGTGATATTTCAGGAATACATATCAGGTGTGGATTTACGCATCATCGCGGTAGGCGATCAACTTTTTACTACGGAAATTGATGCCCGAGATACGGCTTACCCTGTTGATATGCGTATGGTGATAGGCGAATCACTAGTGCGCTCAGTTGAACTCCCTGGAGATGTTTATTCGGCCTTGATAAAACTCCAAAAGCGTTTGGGTTTGATCTATGGTGCTATAGATGTCCGAAGAACAGATGAGGGGGAATATTATTTTTTGGAGGTTAATCCGGCTGGACAGTGGATGTTCGTGGAAACAAGAACAGGTCTTCCAATTAGCCAGGCGATCGCAGATTATTTAGCAAAAATGGCTAACGAAAAGGATGGATAATTTTGCGTATCGCGCTGAATAAATGTTATGCCCTTTGGAGGCTAATATGAGAGTTGTTCGAATAAAGATAGCTTTACCGTCCAACATTGTTGGGGGAGTTGCAAAGTGTGTTTTGGCAGAAATTTGGGATGCATCTTTGGCTGATGTCCCCTCTATTTTACTTACCCAGGAACTGCTGCATGATGTTACATTGATACCTAATAGCAATTTGGAGGTTGAGTTGAGGGTTCCCCATACAAGTGTGGAGCAAGTTCTGATAGTAAGGGTGCATATTAGTATGGATGGCAGTAAACAAATCAAACCGGGGGATCTTCTAACCACCAGTTTCGTTGAAGTTCCACATAATCTTGAGAGGGATAGATTGACGGTTCCTGTAGCTCTGATCAATTAATAGTAGAGAAGTTGGGTTAACGATAATGCCCTTTCGGGGCACAAGAGCTGTTAACATAGCGAATATCCCTTATAGTTGAAGAGGTTGGAGCGCAAAACGGAATTAGGAACGCCGGACGGGATATATTATCCTGTCAGCAAGGTTTCGTGCCATGACAGGCGACTGGCTTGAACAAAATATAATACTTTAAGCGGTCAGATTTTCGGTTTTTTAGGGTACGCTGCGCGTACCTATATAAATTATCATGAAAATCAATGCAAAAGGTACGCACAGCGTACCCTACAGTAAATTGCGAAACCGAAAACTGGACCGTTCAGAGTATATTTAGAAAAAATCCGACCCCGTCTTTCCTCTAATAAAGCAACTAATTCTGTAATCAACGTCAGTCTTTTGCATAGACAGTTCCTGACACAAGCCGCGATTAAATAATTCTGCCCGCATCTCTTCAATTCGCTGTGCGCCAGGTCCTTCTTCGCAAGGCCGGTAACTGACGATTATCAATAATTTCGCCGGTGAACATCTGAACATCAGAAAATTCAACAAATCCAGGGTAAATCCGTCGCTCCAATGAGCGTTATCCAGAATCAGTATAAAGGGAGAGTTATCACTCAGCGTCTCAAGGAAATCAGCGCCTTCCCGCAGCATGCGGCCGGTATAGCTATGCGATACTTTCGGCTGAAGCATGGCAATTTCTTCAGGGTCCAACACATTCAGAATTTGATAAAGCCAGGTTGGAGCAAAATGGTTCAGGCGTTCGACGAGCAATCTTCCATTAGGCTCGCGGCAATGGCGCTCAAGTGCTTCCAGCAACGGCAGAAAAGGTTCGGCGGCGCTTCCCATCTGCACGCAACGGGCGCGCAACACTGAAAGCTCTGGATGTTGAACTTTGGCGAGGAACGTATCGAGCAAAGCAGTTTTGCCTATGCTTTGTTCGCCATGCATAAAAACCAGACACCGTTCTCCGTTTGATGCTTGCTGAAAGGCTCCGTGCAATGCTGCCAATTCTCGAGTGTATTTAAGCCTGTCAAGGGATGTCTGAGCTTGCGGTCGATAATGCAGGAGGCTGGTTTCACTTGCTTCTGCGATTCGATAACACTCCCTAACACTAACCACAGCCAGAAAGCGATAGCCACGTTTGCAAACAGTCGCAATATAATGAGGTGATTTACTTTCGTCGTGCAAGGCATTACGCAGGGCATTAACCGCCAGCCTCAATGCCGAATCGTCGACAATTCGGCCGTCCCACACCGTATCAAATAACTCCTCATGGGAAATCACACGTCCCGAGTGCAGCAAAAAATACAACAATAAACGATACGCCTTAGATGATAGATTGACGCACGATTCTTCATTACACAAAAGCTGCGTTGCAGTATCCAGACGAAACGACCCGAATGCGTAAGTATTTACATAGTTCCCACGCTCCGGCGTGGGAATTCATCCTGCAACGCTCCCGCGTTGCATGACGCTGGAGCATCACTGCCATTAAGTTAAGCGATTTTAATTGCACAAAGCTTGCTGTTCCCGTCTCAAACTTTAAAACTATGGAGTCAAAAAACATG
>JAYVGW010000328.1:0-4826 GCA_043771735.1 Methyloglobulus sp. | reverse complement strand
TGGCAAAACAAGAAGCCACCGACAACCGGGTTAACACCTTTCGTGAACAATTGCGAATGTCGGAACTTGCGCGTCCCCAAGCCCTATCAGCGGCACAGTCCCGCGTGGATATGGCGAAAGAACGCCGTAAAGCCGCCGACCAATCCGTGCAAGCCGCTAAAGCCGCCAGGCAGACCGCCACCTTAAACCTGTCCAGGCAACAACAGCTTAGGACGAAAGGCCTTGCTTCGCAGCGGACGCTGGAATTATCGCAACTCGAAATGGCGCAACGTGCCGCAGAAGTTGAAAGGACACAAGCGGCGTTGGCAGCGGCAAAGAGCGAAGTGGACGCGCTGACTTCAGATTGGCAAAAACTGACCGCAGACGCATCGGCTGCCGTCGAAAAATCTCGTGCTGACCTGAATAAGGCCATTGAAGACCAAAACAGCGTCCGTGCCGATGTTTTGAAGCTGCAAACCCGACTGGCACGGCAACAAACCCAAACGGTCACCGCACCGCGTGACGGTATTGTGTTGCGGCTATTGGCAAATCCGGGCGCAGAAATGGTCAAGCCCGGCCAAGGCTTGGCGATTTTTGTACCGGATACCGAGGAACGCGCGGTTGAATTATGGGTTGATGGCAACGACCTGCCCTTGATTGTCACCGATAGCCGAGCCCGCTTGCAATTTGAAGGCTACCCCGCGATCCAGTTTGGCGGCTGGCCCGAGTTTTCCGTGGGTTCGTTCGGTGGCCGGGTCGCATTGATTGATGCAACCGATGACGGCAAAGGCCATTTCCGCGTATTGGTCAGGCCGGACCGTGAAGACAATGCGTGGCCGAGTGTGCGGTTCTTACGCCAAGGCGTTCGCGTAAATGGCTGGGTGTTGCTTGGAAGGGTTACCTTGGGTTACGAGTTATGGCGAATTTTCAATGGTTTTCCACCTTTGATCCTGCCAGAACCTTACTCCGTGGAACCGCCAAAAGAGGAAAGCAAGAAAACCAAAGATGACGGGGCGAAGGATTCATGATTAAGCTCATTTTCCTTATGCTTATCCTGCTTCCTTCAACTCTATTGGCAGGAGAAAAATCATCCAGTAAGGCTTCAATTTTAACATTGGATGCCGTGTTGAATGCAGCGCAAAAGTCATTCCCTGGCCTGCTGGCCGCCGAACAGCGCAAACAAGTTGCCGCCGGTGAACTTACCGCGTCGGAAGGGGGATTCGATACCTTATTAAAATCGCAAAACCGCTGGTCAATCACTGGCTTGTATGAAAACGAAAACAATGATGTCAGCCTGGAGCAGCCCACTAAGTTATGGGGGACAACTTTCTTTGGCGGCTGGCGGCGTGGCGTTGGGGATTATCCCGTTTATGAGGGCAAAAGCCAGACCACGGAAAGCGGCGAAGCACGCATTGGGGTCAATATTCCCTTATGGCGCAACCGCGAAATTGACCGCCGACGGGCAAGTTTACAACAGGCGGAATTGGGTCAATTAATTGCCGACCATGAATACAACCAAGCCTTGATTGAAATCACTCGGATTGCCAGCTATCGCTATTGGGATTGGGTGCTGGCAGGACAGCGTTTGGTGGTTGCCAAGCACTTATTAGCAATTGCCGAGCAGCGCGATGAAGGCATACGGGATCGGGTGGCGGCTGGCGACATTCCAGAATTTGAAGCCTTGGATAACCAACGCGCCATCATCGAACGCCGTGAACGGGTGGTTGCGGCGCAACGCTTGCTGGAACAAAGCGCAATACAATTGTCCCTGTATTGGCGCGATGCCGAAGGCCAACCCACATTACCGGCAAACGAGCAACTGCCACAGCAGTTTCCTGACCATAACGCACTGAAAACACTGAGTTTTGACGAGGCTTTGCAGGCATCGCTCCTTCAAAGGCCAGAATCGCAACGGCTTGAATTGCAGTCCAAACAAACCCAAAAAGAACTGGAACTGCAACAAAACCAGCGCGCGCCTGCCGTTGATTTAACGGTGTCTGCCGCCAATGATATAGGCAACAGCAAAGACAAACTCAACCGCAACGAATTATACTTAGGTCTAAATATCGACATTCCCCTGCAGCAGCGCACCGCCACCGGACGCGCACAAGTTGCAGCCGCCAACGTCCGTCGCTTAACGCTGGACCGCAAATTGCAGGATGACCGTGTTGCTGCGGAGGTAAAAGACGTGTTTTCGGCACTTTCTGCCGTGCGGAAACGTCTGACCTTGAGTGCCGATCAATTAAATGCCGCAGAACAACTGGAAGACGGGGAAAAAACCCGTTTTGAATTGGGCGAAAGCACTTTACTGTTCGTGAATTTGCGCGAAATCGCCACGGGCGATGCCGCATTACTCTACGCTGAGGCTACTGCCAGCCTGTTCAGGAGTTATGCGGATTATCAAGCTATTTTGGGCGTTCAGGCAAAACAAGAGGAATAACCCGATTGTTGAATTAAGAGACCCACGTGATGAAAAATGAAATCTTTCAAAACAAAATTAAAATCTTATCCCTTATTAAAGGGTTATTGTTGATTTTAGCCCTGGTCTACTTCATTAAATTCCCCGATGTGATTGGCCATTACATCGTAGTGGTGGTGCACACATTTTATGAAGCGACTTCTTTATTGCTGGAAGAGTTTTTACGGCACACTTTTGGCTTCGATAAGGTTATTGCACAGCTCATTGTTTTTTATTTGAGTATTGTCGTAGGCATAGGCATAACAATCCTATCATGGCGGCAACTGCTTGCGCTGTTGCGTAACCTTAAGGACCACCTGATTTTCAAGCTTCACACTTATAAATATCAGGCGTTTTATTCCTGGCACAGCAAGCGCGCCGACCAAAAAATCAAGTTCATTCTTATCCATTCAACCATCATAGCAAGCGCGTTCATGTTCCTACTGACTTGAAGTCGCGCCCAGCAACATGGATTTATGATTCTGCACCAAAACCGCAAGTAGGTTGCACGCACTTATGCCCCGAAGATAAGACAAGCGCCTTTGGTTAAATCCGATGTCCATGCCAATTGAAAAAGCTTATCAATACCTGACAGCTTAAGTGCCAATTCGGTAAGCAGCTGGGTTAATTTGATATTTTTTCAGTTTGTTGTAAACCGCTCTTGAGGTTACACCCATGTCTTCAGAGACTTTTTTTACATCGCCTTGATGTTGTTTTAGTGCTGTTTCAAGGAAAGATTGCTCAACTTTGGCAACCGTGTTTTCTTTTACACCCCGCCAGTCATGAGCAGTATTTGTGTTGGCCGGAAGCTCTAAATCCAGCACGGTCATCTCTTTGCCTTTGGTAAACAAGAGGCTGCGTTCAAGGATGTTTTCCAGCTCGCGGACATTTCCCGGCCACGGATAAGCACGAATCTTCTGCATGACTTCGCGGCTGACGGACTCGACCGCTTTGTTATGTTTTTTGCTCAAACGCTGGACAATCAATTGCACCAGAAAAGGCAAATCCTCAGGCCGTTCAGCCAAGGCTGGGATCCTTAATTTAACGACATTGAGTCGATAATATAAGTCATGGCGAAACATGCCTTGCTTAACCAGTTCTTCCAGGTTGCTATTGGTCGCGGAGATGATCCTTAGATCAACCGACAACATTTGTTTGCCGCCCACCCGTTCGAGTTCACCTTCCTGAAGCACGCGCAGTAAACGGGTTTGGGCGGCGGGCGACAAGGAATCGACTTCATCCAGAAACAGGGTGCCGCCTTCCGCCCGTTCAAAATAACCTTGATGGACTTCAATAGCACCGGTAAATGCACCTTTTTCATGCCCGAACAAGGCGCTTTCGATCAGGCTTTCAGGGATTGCGCCGCAGTTAACCGCAACAAATGCCTTCTGGCTACGATCACTCATGGCATGTACGGCCCGTGCAATCAATTCCTTGCCGACACCGGTTTGGCCTTGAATTAAAACCGTTGCCAATGTCGGTGCAATCACTTCGATGGATTGCAATATTTTCTGCATCATCGGTGATTTCGCAACAATCGCCGGGGGCTGGTAATTTTTTGCCAGCGGCTTGCTTTGTTTGCGCCAAAGCTGTTGCATGCTGGCTTCAATGCGGGAATGCAGCGCATTCATATCCTGCGTTTCTTTGACGGGTGTCGTGTCGGTGTATTCCATACCGGGACGGCCTTTTGCCGCATTCGGGTTAGTGTAAACGCACACTTCACACTTACCATCGTGACGGGCAATGCTTTGCTTGATTTCAACTTTAGCATAGCCAAAATTTCTGGCGGCGATACCGCCAAAGACACTGGAAGTCATCCGGCATAGTTCAGGAAAATTGGTCACCTGGTCGCCGAAGGGGCAACGGGAATTGACCACCGTAATGCAGTCCTGATTGCTGGAGGCCAAGGAAAATTTACCGCCGATATTATTTTTAAGGCCAATGATTAATTCGGTGTAACTTTCAATATCCAGCGTTTCGGCTTTGTGCGTATTGTTGCGGTAGGTTTCTTCAAAAAAACACCCGGCGGTTTTGGCGATGTGTTCAATCAATTGCTCGCAATGTTGTTGTCCTTGCTGTTCGCTGGCGTGCATCAGCTCAAGGATAAAGGTTTGCAGAAAAAAAACTGGGTTTACCTCGGAAAGCGGATTAGTGTTCATGGCGCACCGTGAAGTTATTTTTCTATAATTGAATCATAACTTCATTAGTGTGGCAAGGTCAAAATTCAACCCATTGTAATTAAAGCTAAATATTATCTTAAAGAGTGGCGCAGAATTTGCACTACTTTGGTTACATCTAGCAAAAATAGGTGTTCGGATAATATCCGCTATAAAACCACTTGAGTTGCTGCCGAAAGATTTAGCCAACTTAGGGCGTTTTATCCCTGTAA
>JAYVGW010000327.1:0-8417 GCA_043771735.1 Methyloglobulus sp. | reverse complement strand
GTTCAATGGGGTCATCGCCGCCTTTGTCGGCACGTTCATGCCGACCATGGCTCATTTGAACCCAGAATTTAGGCCTGTCGTCAATGCGTAACTTCTACCTTATTCGTTAGGCTTTGCGAAAAATATTTGAAAGCCACCAAGCAAATGGGATGCCAAGTAATAATTGAACTGCTGCTACAACTACAAAGTGTTGAGTGAACAATTGGTCAGTCCCAGTTGCAACTTTAAATACCACTTGAAGGTAAACAAATCTGGCGACACTTACGCCTATGCTTTGCAGCCCCAATAAACTAAGCAGAGCCGTTACCAAGAAAAGCATACGGTTAGATATGCGAGACCAAAATAATAAAGTCGCAATAACTGCAATGATTCCCGGCAGATAAGTACTAATAATGATTAGTGGTAGATCCATTACAATGCCTAACGTAAGTTATACGACATTGCATGCCGTATAATTATTGAAATTTGTCGTATAACCATTTTATAAGATAGCTATCTAACTGTTTATAAATATTTTTATGTAAGTAAATACTACAATCCATGAAAACAATTATGACATTAATGTAACTGAAAACGTACTTGGCATGGTTCACGGAAAGTTCATTGTAAAATCTCTAGTGAATTGATACCGAAATCGAGAATAACTATAGCTTAAATCCAAGATTCCGTTAGCCTTCATCCCGGTTATTTATTCAACCAACCCAAACTGCCACAAGTAACCCCAACAGGCTTATATTCCGCCCCGCACCAGCCCGAATAATTTGAGTTTTCGATAATAGAAAAAACCTGCTGAAAATCAATCTCGCCCGTCCCAGGCTGGCCACGGCCTGGACAATCGGCAAACTGGATATGGCCGATCTTATCGGCATGGTGGGCAATAAAATCCGCCACGTTTTCGCCCATCCGGTGCATGTGGTAAATGTCGTATTGCATGAACAGATTGGGATGTTTAAGTTGGTAGACGATGTTAAGCATCTGCTTACCACTGTGAACTAGAAAGCCAGACATATCGAAGGTGTTGATTGCCTCAAACACTGCTTTAATCCCTAACGGCGCAAAGGTGTCCGCCGCCAGCAACAGGTTTTCCTTGAAGGTTTCCAGGTAGCGTGGTTTTTGGCGCTTATCTAAAGCGGGACGGGGTTTGAAACCCCGTTACTTACGTTTTGCTTGTTTCACCATTCCTGAATCACGCGGAAACCCTGCGGCCAGGGCAACATGCCCTGGCCGGCTGAATGGGTTCAAACCCCATCCTGCTTATGAATACTTGAACTAGCTAACTTAGAACGTCGAGGAATAAGAAGTCGTACCCAAAACCACAATTCAAAAACGCCGCCCACAATGAGCGCAACAACACCTAATCCGGCTAACCCGAGACCGTAAAGTAAGGCCGCGACTAACAAAATAGCGAAGGTGACAAACGGATGTTTCATTTTATGCTCCTGTAGTTTTGCCAAAGATTAAACCTAAGTCAGGGACACAACCATTTAATCCGCCAACTGCTGTATCCCATCCAACAACCACTTGGTTTGCTTAGGGTTGCTTGGCTTGATGAAATGCCACACTTCCCGCACTTGTCCGGCTTGGGCGTTTTGGTCTTCGCGCATGACGGTGTCGAACAGGACGACGACTTCAATTTCGCTGCCGATTTCGCGCACTTCCAGGATTTCAGCTTCCAGTTTAAGGATGTCGGTGTGGTTGTCTTCCGTTGATGCGTTGATCTGGTCTTGTATCTCGGAGAAAACTTTATCGGTGGTTAAGCCCCTGATTTCAGCAAGGTCGCGTTCGTCCCAGGCTTTTTGCAAGTTTTTGTAGGCGATTTTCGCGCCAGCCAAGAAACCTTGTTCATCAAAACCTTCGGGCATTACGTAAGCGTTAAATTCTGCATCTTGTTGCGCGCTTTGGTCTGACAATTCAGCCGATTTTTTATTTTTATCAAACAAAATGTCAGTATTAAAGCCTGACGAGCCGTTTTGTGCCGATTGGTCTGGGTGTTGTTGGTAGTTAGAAGCGGTGTCTTGGTAGCTGTCATTGCTGGTTCTAGCGCTAGGTTGACCAAAGACAGGGCGCTGTGCAGCGGCTTTACGTGCGGCGAACATTCGGTATAGGAAAAACGCAATGCCGCCAAAAACCAGCATATCCATAAAGTTAAGGCCATGAAAGCCGCCGCCCATAAACATAGAGCCTAATAAGCCGCCTATGGCCAGTCCACCGAGCATTCCCATCAATCCACGATTAGCCCAAGCTGGTTTAGCCGCTGGCGATTGTTTGCCAGCTTGTTGTTGTGTGGCTGAACGCGTTGGTGCAGCCGAGCGTTGATAAGGCGCGCTGTAGGAAGATCTGCCGCCAAAAGAACTGCCACCGCCGAAACGTCGGGCTTCTGCATTGTTTAGTCCAGCAAACACCAAAAACAGGGAAAGTAACGCGCTAAAAAGTATGCCGGTTTGGATTTTCATAATTTCCTCAAAGTTAAATCAAGTAACACTAAGATGGGGGTTATCGGTAAAAGTTTCAAGTTGTTAATTATCACTATATAGAATAACATTCGCCCATGTTACCTGTTATCCGACAATCTTTCATTATTGTGTTGGCAATGCTGCAACTTTTTGCGCCATTGGTACATGCACATACAGGTAATAACAATTTCAATCAGGGCTTGCATATTCCTGGATTGGAATTGTACCGTGCCAATCAGGATGCCGCCTTCAGCCAACTTGTCAATGCGGATAGCGATTCCGAAGGCTTGCTGGTTGTGGTAGATGCAGGTATCAAGAATCTACAAGATAAATTTGTCGAAAGCACCAACCATAGCTTTGCCCTGTTACCACCCGATCAATTACAGCTATCCGCTTTACCTGAGAGCGACAGCACAATTCCCTCAAAACGCCAATCCTTAAGTTTTCGAAGACTTCCCACTACACATTCCCCCCGCGCACCTCCCGCACAATAAGCTACGTTTTAAGTCCTGTAACGGACTTGTTTGATTTTCAATTTGAAAATACGCGGTTTTCCGCATCGAGCTTATTTATATGTTTGTTTTAAACCTTTGTACAAAGGCAATGACCATGTTTTTGCTGGTAGCAACTGTAGCTATCGCCGAGCCACCTAAGCCCACTGTCGCCCATAATGATCCCATCGAAGTCGATAACTCGCTGACTTTAGCCAAAGTGGTTGACTTGGCCATGGAAAAATTCCCCGATATGGCCTGGCTCAATTCTTTGGAAGAAGAGGCGGTAGCCATCAAGCAACGCGGGGAAAGCTGGACGGCTGGTGCATCGCAAGCAGGGCTGCATTTTCAGGAAGCGACCAGCGGCACGTTGCACTATATTGATGCGACGGTGCAAGTGCCGTTGTGGAACTTCGGTCAGCGCGCTGCGGAACAAGAGCGCGGAATGAAAGCCGAAACTAGCGCCGAGATGCAATCAAAAGCGACCAAATTACGTGTTGCGGGTTTGGTCAGGGGCGCGTTGTGGGATATGGAGCTTCAACAAGTGCGCTACGAGCAAGCCCGTTCGGAGATTGGCCTGTTTGAACAACTGTTGGCCAAAGTTGAGCGGCGGGTCGAATTGGGCGACCTGCCCCGTGCCGATGTGTTGCTGGCGCAAACGGAACTGCTGCAAAAACTCTCTATCCTTACCCAAGCGGAAGCGGAACTGATGCACGCCCGCAAGCGTTATTCAAGCGTCACGCAACTGACTAAAGCCCCTGCCTCTGCCAAGGAAAAACTGGTGGACACTAAAAAAGTTGAGTTTAATCACCTTTCTTTTGTTGCCATCAACAGCCAGATTGAACGCAAACAGGCGGAAATTAACGCACTTAAATTGGTGGGTTCAGGGCAAACCAACCTTACAGTTGGGGTTAATAGCGACCGCGCCAGTAATGGGGATCCGCGCACAAATGACACAGAGAGTTTCAATATCGGCGTCAACATTCCGTTTGGCGGGAGCGAGCATCTCCAGCCACATGTTGCAGCCCTTAATGTTGAACTCAATCGTTTAATTGCAGATCGTGAACAGCTTTACCGGGATTTGGAGCTTGCCCATCATGAAGCGGAACACAACCTGGAAGTCAATGAAGCAGAACTTGAAATCGCCAATGAACTGAAACGGGTGGCCGAAGAACATTTGGGGATGATGCAACTGAGTTTTTCCGTGGGTGAGATTAATTTGATGGATTTGTTGAAAACACAGTCCAGGACACAACAAGCGATACTGAGCGCAAAGGAACGGGCAATCATGCTGGAACGCGATATTGCACTTTATAACCAAGCGGTAGGGGTGTTGCCATGATTGATATTAATGGGAAAAGCTCCTTCTCCCTTAGGGAGAAGGTCGGGATGAGGGGAATTAAATCTTGCATTTATGCCCCTCTCCTTAAGAGAGAGGGAACTTTTCGAGGTTGCTTAAAAAATTTGCTGCTAGTTTCAATATTAGGTTTGTCAATTGTAAGCACCATTTCTTTGGCAGACGACAATTTCATCAAGCTGTCCCAACAACAGATTGACAATCTGGGAATAAAAATTGGCAAATTGGAACCTGCCAGCCACGTCCCGTTATTCACCGCCCCTGCGAAAGTAGTGGTTCCACCCGCCCATGAGTTTATCGTGAGTACATCCCAAGCGGGATTGGTCGTTAAAATGAATGCCTCGGTAGGTGATAAGGTAGCTAAAGGCGAGGTTTTAGGGTTGATTAACAGCCCTGATTTGCTGACCTTGCAAGGCAATTACCTCAAGGCCGTTGGCGCATTAAAATTGGCTACTGCAACTTATAACCGAGATAAAACCTTGCGTAAGGAGGGTGTTATTTCGGGTCGTAGCGAGCAAGAGGCGTTTAGCCTGTATAACGCCGCATTGATTGAAGCCAATGAGACAAAACAATTGCTGCAAATAGCCGGAATGACCGCCAGCGAGTTCAAACAACTCGATAGCACAGGCCGTTTGGCCAGCCAGATCAGCATCAGGTCGCCCATAGCAGGCAGGGTAATCGAGCGCATGGCGGTTACCGGTACGCATGTAGACCCTATGTCGCCCCTATATCGGGTAGCCAACCTCGATGAACTTTGGCTGGAAATCAATATTCCGCAAGACTACATCGACGACGTAAGAATCGGCGATAAAATTCAGGTCGAGGACAGCTTGGCAGAGGCAGAAATAAATGTCTTAGGCCAAAGCGTGAATCCAGAAAGTCAGACCATCCTAGCTAGGGCAGTTATCAGGGATAACCCGTCGTCAGTACGGGTCGGGCAAAAAGTGAACATTCAGCACCTGCAAGCAAGCGATTCCGTCACTTATAAATTACCTGATGTTGCCATTGCCCACAATGGCGGCAAAACCTACGTTTTTATCAGGGATAAGGACGGCTTCAAGGTCAGCCAAGTCACCATTTTAGGCAAACAAGCGGACGGCTCGGTCATTACCGGCAATTTTTCCGGTAATGAGGACATCGCCATCAACAACGCAGCGGCGCTCAAGGCCACAATGCTAGGCTTGGGGAGCAATGAATAATGGGGGGCTTAATACGATTTGCGCTCAGCCAGCGCATTCTGATCCTGTTGGCCGTGTTCCTGCTGGCCGGCGGGGGTTATTATGCGTTTAAAAACATTCCTATCGATGCATTTCCTGAAGTTTCGCCGACGCAAGTAAAAATTATCGTCAAAGCGCCCGGCATGACACCTGAAGAGGTTGAAGCCCGTATCACCGCGCCTATCGAGGTTGAACTGCTGGGCATTTCGCACCAAACCATGCTGCGTTCCATTGCCAAATATGCGTTGACCGATATCACCGTCGATTTTGAAGAAGGTACCGATATTTATTGGGCGCGCCAGCAAATAGCGGAACGCTTGAATGGACTATGGGGTAACTTGCCGTCTGGCGTTTCCGGCGGCATTGCACCGATGACCACGCCATTGGGGGAAATGTTCATGTTCTCCATCGAAAGCGATGGCTTAAGCCTGATGGAAAAACGTGATTTGCTCGATTGGGTCATCCGCCCCGCGCTTAGGACTGTTCCGGGGGTGGCGGATGTCAATGCCTTGGGCGGCTTGGTCAGGAGTTTTGTCGTGATGCCCGATAACGCCCGTTTGGCGGCGCGTGGGATTGGTATCGATAAATTAATCACCGCCTTAGAAACCAATAACCGCAACGATGGTGCAGGGCGCATTACCGAAGGCGACGAAGCTCTGATCGTCCGCGCCGAGGGCCGTATCAAAACCTTAGACGATGTGAAGGACATTGTGGTCGAAAGCAACCAAGGCATGTCGATTACGGTTGGTGATATTGCCGATGTTTCAATCGGCGCGTTGACGCGTTATGGCGCGGTGAGTAAAGACGGCAAAGGCGAAGCGGTGACAGGCCTGGTGTTGAGCCTACGCGGTGCGAATGCCCGGCAAACCATCGTCGGCATCGAGGAAAAACTGGCAGAAATCACCCCCAGTTTTCCTGAAGGGGTAAAGATAGAAGTTTTTTATAATCGCGGTAATCTGGTGGATAAGGCCGTCGATACGGTCTTCCATGCGCTCATGGAAGCCATAGTTCTGGTCGTGATCTTGCTCATCTTATTTTTGGGCGACCTGCGCGCAGCCCTTACCGTCGCCCTGGCGTTACCGATGGCGGCAATGGTGACATTTATCCTGATGCAATTTGCCGGTATGTCGGCAAACCTGATGAGCCTTGGCGGCTTGGCGATAGCGATTGGTATGCTGGTCGATGCAGCGGTGGTCGTGGTCGAAAACATTATCACCCATCTGGCGCACAAGGAAAAAGCCGAGCGCTTGCCGCGCTTGCATGTGATTTACCGGGCAACCCGCGAAGTTGCCGTTCCGGTGACATCGGGCATCCTCATTATCATCATCGTGTTTTTGCCCTTGCTGACCTTGCAAGGCCTGGAAGGCAAGTTGTTTACCCCAGTCGCCTTGACCATCGTATTTGCACTGGGCGGATCGCTGGTTTTATCGTTAAGCGTGATTCCTGTGCTGGCTTCATTTTTACTCAAGGAGGTGACGCATGAGGAGCCTTGGTTACCACGTAAGCTATTAAGTCTCTATCAACCCGCTTTACTATGGTGCTTGGACAACAGCAAAAAGATATTCATTATCGCGGGCGGCTTGCTGGTCATTACCGCTTTGGTGTTTACCCACATCGGCAGCACCTTCATGCCGACGATGGATGAAGGCGATATTATCGTGCAACTTGAAAAGCTGCCGTCGATTACGCTAGAGCAATCGGTAATCATGGATGGTCAAGTGCAAAAAAACCTGCTGAAGCATGTACCGGAAATCACCAGTATTGTCGCCCGTGTCGGTACAGATGAACTGGGCTTAGATCCGATGAGCCTTAATGATACCGATACTTTTTTGATCCTGAAACCTAAAGACGAATGGCGGATGGATAGCAAAGAAAAACTGGTTGAGGAAATCCGCAAAGTGATGGGGGAAACACCGGGCATAGCCTTCAAATTTACCCAACCCATTGAAATGCGCGTCTCGGAAATGCTGACGGGTACACGCGGCGATGTGGCGGTAAAACTGTTCGGGCCAGACCTTGCGGTATTAAATGAGAAAGCCGCAGAAATTGTGGCTGTATTAAAAGGTATAACTGGCTCATCGGATGTTTTCACTCGAGAGAACGCGGGGATGCAGTTTTTACAGTTGGTCATCGACCGATCAGCGGCTGGACGGCTAGGCCTGGACAGTGACAGCATACAAACCCTGCTGCGCAGCCAGATTGAAGGATTGAACCTAGGCATCGTGCAAGAAGGCATTAAGCGCACCCCGCTAATCTTGCGCGGAAACAGCAATATAGCTGATTTTAATAACCTGCAAATTACCCTGCCCAATGGCGCACATGTGCCGGTAACAGCGGTTGCTAAAATCGAAAAACTGGAAGGTGTAGTATCAATAGAACGTGAAAAGGGACAGCGTTTTACGGTAATCAGCAGCAATGTCCAGGATCGGGATTTGGTCGGTTTTGTCGATGAAGCCAAAAAAGCCGTTGCCGATAAAGTCAAGCTGCCGACGGGTTATACCGTGGCGTTTGGTGGCCAGTTCGAGAACCAGCAACGTGCGGCGGCGACTTTGTCCCTAGTGATCCCGGTGTCGTTAGGGCTGATATTCCTGCTGCTGTTTTCAACTTTTGGTTCAATGCGACAGGCATTGCTGGTGCTTTCCAATATACCCTTAGCCATGATCGGTGGTGTCTTTGCCCTATGGTTGTCAGGCGAGTATTTGTCCGTACCCGCATCCGTTGGTTTTATCGCGCTATTAGGTATTGCCGTGCTGAATGGTGTGGTGATGGTCAGCTATTTCAATCAACTGCTGGTCACTGGTATGGACATGGCTAAAGTCGTGGTTATCGGTTCTGCCCGGCGGTTACGACCCGTTATGATGACCGCCAGTATCGCCGCCTTCGGCTTAATCCCCTTACT
>JAYVGW010000326.1:0-10047 GCA_043771735.1 Methyloglobulus sp. | reverse complement strand
GACGCAGGACGACAAACTGCTCCTGCGTTTGCTGCATTCAGTACGTCCTGTACTTCAGCAGTTGCCGAGAAGGCTGGGATGAGGGCTTTAAAATCAAGTAGTTATTCCCCTCACCCTAGCCCTCTCCCAGAAGGAGAGAGGATTATTAGAGATTCCCCAATGTTAACAATCGTGATGCTACCTGGCATGGAAGGCTCCGGTACATTTTTCTCTCCGCTGATCGAAGCACTGGGATCGTCGATTGAAACGCAAGTTATCGCCTATCCACCTGACCAAGCGATGAATTATGCGCAACTTACCCAATTCGTTGAGCAGTCTCTACCAAAGGATTCTCCCTACGTGTTGCTGGGTGAATCATTTTCTGGCCCAATAGCCGTGTTGATAGCGGCCGCCAGACCGGCTGGGCTTCAGGCAATCATCTTGGTTTGCTCGTTCGTGTGTCCTCCCATCCCCATACCAAAAGCATTCCGCAATATCGTCAGTACGTTCCCCATCCGATTGATTCCAAAAATAATTATTTCCAGGTATTTGCTGGGTGATTATGCTACGAAAGCAATGACGGCTCGTTTGGGTATTGCCATGTCCAAGGTCGGGGTTAAGGTTTGGCGCGAGCGGCTTCTGTCTATCTTGAATGTAAATGTCAAAAAAGAATTGTCCGAAATTGACGTTCCCTTTCTTTACCTCCGCGCCAGCCAAGACAAAATAGTCCCGAAATCAGCCTCTGAGCAAATATCATTGCTCAAACCGAGCATTATCGTCACCGAAATTGAAGGCGCTCATTTCGTGTTGCAAACCAATCCAACAGCTCCCGCGTCTGCCATTTTAGGATTCCTAACTGACTTTGGCATCATGCCTGAAATGCAACGCCACTAAATTTCTGAATAAATCCTTAACATTAGCTTAATTTTTAACCTATACTAAAAGAAAAGAGATTAATCGAATCCACACTAACTGGGTGTTTTTATGATTCCAAGAAATAAAAATTATCTTGCACAGTTCGCCGTCCGCTTCGTTTTATTAGGGGGTTTGTTGTTAGTTTCAACTACCTCTACGGCTGCTGAACGCATAGGGCTGGTGAAAACTTATGAGCCGGTTGCTATGGTTATACGGCAAGGGGCAGAAATTACCCTGCAAGTAGGCGCAGAAATCTTTGAAGGCGACACGATTGTTACCGACTCCAGCGGTGCTGTCGGTATTATCTTTAGCGATGGCGCGGTGCTGACCCTTGGCCCCAGCGGCAAATTGATTGTCGAAAATTTTCTGTTCAAACCCGCCGAACAAAAAGTTTCTTTCATCTCACGGGTAACAAAAGGCTCCGTTGCCTTTATGTCAGGTGCGATAGGCAGGATTTCACCCGGATCTGTACAATTTAAAACCCCAACCGCAACGCTGGGTTTGCGCGGGACAAAAATCTTGATCGAAGTCGATTAACGACGTTTAATCCAACCCGATAGGTGGAGCCTACTTTTATGAACATTCGGATACTTTTTTCTGTGTTAGTGGTCAGTTTGTTGACAGCGTGCTGCTCCACAGGTACGACTGTGGTTTTAGTCCCTGACGCAAACGGTAAAGTCGGAAAAGTGGATGTTACGACAGCAAGTGGAAAGGTAGTGCTGACAAAAGACAAAGAAAGCACCCAAGCAACGAAAGCAAATGAGGCACCTTCCAGGCCTGTGGTGTTAAGCGATGATAAAATCCAGGATATGTTTGCCGACACCCTGGCCAAGGAGCCAATACCACCAGGACGTTACCGTTTTTATTTTGCATCTGGAAGCGCCGATCTACAAGCTGAAGCCGATGCGGAGCTAATTAAAACCAAGTCGGCAATTGAAGCACGCAAATCCTGCGATCTCAGCGTTATCGGGCATAGCGACACCGTTGGCGATAACGAAGGCAACAAAGGAATTTCTACACGGCGTGCGGAAACCGTCGCCAAGGCTTTAACCGACAGGGGTATTGCCAGTAACTGTATGGATGTCCGCTATTATGGCGAAAGCGATCCGGCCGTTCCTACCGCCGACAATGTCGATGAACCGCTTAACCGACGTGTGGAAGTAGAAATCCGGTAATCATTTTGCAAGGATCGCAAGCTGACCGACAGGCAAACCCCATATCCCTGCGTTCGACTTCAAAGGAGCGGACGCAAACCATTCTTGCGGGTACAGTACTAACGGTGTTGCTATTGGCGACGGGGATAAAATTTCCTGCTGCCCTAGAACGGCTAATCAATGCCGTCACCGATATCCAGGTTGGATTATTACCAGAAACCAAACTGTCGCCCTTACCCGTCATCGTTGAAGTGGACGAAAAAAGTCTTGCCGCTTTCGGCCAATGGCCGTGGCCGCGTTACCAAGTGGCACGTTTGCTGGAATCCATACAACGGTCGGGCGCTGCCGCTACCGGTGTCGATGCGCTTTTTGTTGAACGCGACCGGACATCTCCGGCAGAAATCAACCGGGTTATGCAACGGGATTTGAAACAATCCTTCCCTTTGACCGCAATCAGGGAAGCATTTTGGGACTATGACACGATTCTGGCAGAAACCTTAAAAAAGGGGCCATTCGTAGCCAGTTATCTTTTTACCTTTAGCGGCTCTGACGACACAAGCTGCCGACCCAAATCAGCCAGCGGCGCTTTGCTTTCAGCCGAAAGCGAAAAAAAATCAACGCGACACCTGTACCAAGCTGCCAACGTGGTCTGCAATGTGCCATCCATACAGGAAGGGGCCAACACCAGCGGATTTATCAATTCTGCACCTGATGGCGATGGCATCTACCGCAAAACGCCATTAGTGATTGAATACCAAGGCCGCCTTTACCCCAGCCTGGCGTTGCAAACTTATTTAACCGCAAATAAGCTCGACAATTTTTTAATTTCCGCAAATGAAACCGGTTTTGCTTTGCAGCTAGGGAAAATGCAGGTTCCCTTGGATAACGCCGGAAATTTGCGGATAAAATTTCCTGCCTACGAACAAAGCTTTAAAAAAATATCCGCTTACGACCTGCTTTCCGGTACAACAGAAAAAAACCTGTTACAAAATAAAATCGTTTTTGTGGGGTTTTCTGCCGCTGGCTTGCATGAGTTTCGCCCTACCCCTTATGCCCCGCAATTTCTGGGTGTTGAACTTCATGCGGCCATCATTGATAACCTGGCACGACAAGATTTTTTGCAACGCCCTGACCACGCCTTAGCACTTGAATTGATTGTTGCCTCAGTGCTTGGATTAGCCTTGTTCCTTGGCCTAGCGGGTGCGGGGCCGATTGCTATGGTGGCAGTCCCTCTCGTGTTGATCGTCTCACTGTTTGTATTGTCACAGCTCATTTTAGCCAATACTGGAATGGTCTTTTCACCTGCCCTGCCTGCTATCATGGCGTTTTTGGCGCTGATTGTCCTGGCGTTGATGAAATACACCCGTGAATATCTGCACGCCAAAAAAATGACGTTGCTGGTTTCGCGCACCCAGGATGGGATCATTGGCAGTTTTTGCTCTATGTCTGAATACCGCGATCCAGAAACCGGTGCGCATATCAAACGGACTCAGACCTATATCAAGGCCTTGGCGCAGCACCTGCAAAAAAATCCCAAATTTAAAATACAATTGACCAAGGAAGCCATAGGATTGTTGTATAAGGCTGCGCCGCTTCATGACATAGGCAAAATTGGTATCCGCGACCATATTTTGCTCAAGCCAGGTAGCCTAGGCGATGAGGAGTTTGAGATCATGAAGCTGCATCCGCAAATAGGTGCCGAAATGATTGAGTCGGTTGCCGCACAAGTCGGCTGGAATCCATTTATGCGAATTGCCCACCAGATTTGCTTGTATCATCAAGAAAAGTGGGACGGCAGCGGCTATCCGCAAGGGCTGGTTGGCGAAGCGATTCCCCTTTCCGCACGCTTGATGGCGCTTGCCGATGTTTATGATGCCTTAATCAGCAAACGGGTATACAAGCCCGCATTCTCCCATAACAAGGCCGTTTCGATCATCAAGAAAGGCGCGGACAACCACTTCGACCCCATACTGGTAGAGGCATTTGAAGCCATACACGAGCAATTCCGTGACATCGCCCTACAATTCTTAGACAGCGAAGAGCAACGGGAAACCTTGCTGGCCGGTGAAGAACAATAAGTCCGATACGACCGCCTTAAGCCTCAAAACTGCCGCTAAATTAATAAAACCCAATCCCTTGCCTCGTTTTTTGTATAATCGGGCAACTTTCCGGTTATCATCAAACCATGCACGCATCTTTTAAAACCATAGGCATTTTAGGCAAGCCGAGTGACCCCGGCATTGCTAGTACGTTAGCGGTGCTTTACGGTTATTTAAAGCAACATTACCGCGTCATCGTAAGCAACGAGAGCGCTAAATATATTGACGATAAAGCGGTGGATTGCTGCAATATTGAACAGCTCGGGCAGCGTTGCGACCTGGTGATTGCTGTCGGCGGTGACGGCACATTCCTGTCTGCTGTCCGGGTGACTGCCGACTACGATGTGCCTATAATTGGCATTAACTTGGGACGGCTGGGCTTTTTGGTGGACATATCGCCCAGCGAACTGCCTGATAAATTACACCGTATGTTGCAAGGGCATTATGTCGAGGAAAAACGTAGCCTTTTGCACGCTAAAGTCATTCGGGACAATCAGGTCATCAACGAAGAAACGGCGGTAAATGAAGTGGCTATCCACCGTTGGGTTACGCCCAGCATGATTGAGATCGTCACCAAAATTGATAATGTTTTCCTGAATTCCCAGCGTTCCGATGGCCTAATCGTGTCCACACCCACTGGCTCAACGGCTTATTCCCTGTCGGCTGGCGGCCCGATCTTGCATCCTTCGCTGAATGCCCTAGTGCTGGTGCCGCTTAACCCGCATACGTTATCCAACCGCCCTATCGTGATTGATGATTCGGCCGAGATCGAAATCAGTTTTTGCCAGACCAAACAAATCAATGCCTTAGTCACTTGCGACCATATCGAAATCCCGGACGTATTGATTAGTGATAAAATCCTGATTAAAAAACACTCAAAGCCCATTCGGATCCTGCACCCGGAAGGCCATGATTTTTTCCAGATACTCAGGACGAAACTGAACTGGAGCGGCGGTTACCCCACACATTGAGATGCTAGTAAACCTGACCATCATTGACCTCGCCGTGGTCAAATCGCTAGACCTAGACCTTGCCAAAGGCATGTCAGTGCTCACTGGCGAAACTGGGGCGGGCAAATCCATCTTGCTGACGGCATTGGGCTTGGCCTTGGGCGACAGGGCGGATTCTGGCTACGTACGTCCCGATTGCAAACGCGCCGAAATCAATCTGGAATTTGATTTGACGGATGTTCCCCAAGCACAAGAATGGCTAAAAGATCATGACCTGGATGACGAAGAACATTGCCTAATCCGTCGTGTGGTATCGGACGATGGCCGTTCAAAAGCCACCATCAACAACCGCCCTGTTACCTTACAAACCTTGCAAGAGCTAAGTGAAATGCTGGTGCAAATCCACGGCCAACACGCACACCTGACCTTGTTGAATAGCGACGAACAACGCCGCTTGCTGGATGCTTTCGCAAAAAACCAGCCTTTACTAGATAAGGTGAACAACTGCTACCGGCAGTGGCATAAGGCCAATAAAGAACTGGAAAACCTAAGCAAAGCCAGCACTGACCAACTGCAACGGGAAGAATTCTTACGCTATCAGATTGAAGAATTGCAGCATCTTGATCTGCAAAATTACAACTATGCGGCACTGTCGGAAGAACACGGCAAACTGGCTAACCTGGAAAACATACTCGCCATCGGCCAACGGCAGGTTGATAGCTTGTATGAGAACGACCAGCTTTCGGTCAACCAACTGCTCAACCAAAGTGTCAATGAAATTACCCAGATTGCCCAGTATGCGCCGGAACTGAACGGCATCTGCACCATGCTTTCTGAGGCGCAAATCCAAACTGAAGAAGCCGCTTTGGAATTGCGACGGTTTATCAAAGCCCAAGAAGCTGATCCAGGGCGCATGGTCATCCTGGAAAACCAGATCGGCGTAATCCAGAAATTGAGCCGTAAACATCACGTCAACCCAGAAGAATTGCCAGAACTGGCGGAAAATCTCGAACGTGAGCTGCATGGCGTAACCCACAGTGGTGAGCGTATCGCCGCCCTTACCTTGGAAACTGAAGCTTTGTTCAAGCAATACCAAAAGCTTGCTTCAGAACTCTCATCAATACGCCGCCAACAGGGCGCGAAACTCCAGCAACAAATATCGGCTATGGTTAAAGAATTGGGTATGCCGCAAGGGGAATTCCTGGTCGATTGCTCTGCATTGGCAGATGTTACCCCCAAACTTAACGGCAAGGATAAGATTGAATTTTTGGTTTGCGCCAACCCGGGCTTACCGCCTAAACCCTTGGCTAAAGTGGCATCCGGTGGTGAACTGTCGCGAATCAGCTTGGCGATCCAAGTCACCACTTCCAGTGACAACACGACACCTACGATGATCTTTGATGAAGTGGATTCAGGCATCGGCGGCGGCATCGCTGAAATTGTCGGGCAAAAACTGCGTAGCTTAGGGCTAGGGCGGCAAGTGCTGTGCGTAACACATTTGCCGCAAGTCGCCGCCCAAGCCCACCACCATCTTTATGTGGAAAAAAACAACCAAACTGACATCACGTCATCTACCGTCAGGTTGCTGGCAAACGAAGAACGTGCCGAAGAAATCGCACGAATGCTAGGCGGAGTGACCATTACCGAAAACACCCGCGCCCATGCACGGGAAATGTTAACTACAGGAAACAAAAACCAATGATCCGCTTTCCAGCCGAATGGGAAAAACAATCTGTCGTATTAATCGCTTGGCCGCATAGGTCGGGAGACTTCAACAATCGCCTTGAATCCATCGAAAAAACCTACATTTTCATCGCCAAAATGATTACCCAGCAGCAAAAGTTGATTATCGTTTGCCATGATGACGGCCACCAGCAACACATCAAATCCTTGCTGATGAGTGACCATAATATTGACTACATACAAGCTGCCGTCAACGATATTTGGGCAAGGGATACCGTATTCCTTACCGTGGAAAACGATGGCCAACCGCAACTGCTTAACTTTCGTTTTAATGGCTGGGGCAACAAATATCCACACCATGAGGACAATGCGCTGAACCATAAATTGTTGGCGCACAGCCCATTCAAAGGCACCAGCCATCAGGATATTGACTTTATCCTGGAAGCCGGCAGCATTGAAAGTGACGGGGTTGATACCCTTTTGACCACCCGGCAATGCCTGTTGAACCCCAACAGGAACAAAGGCCTTACGCAGTTCGAAATAGAACGGCAATTATTGTTGCACTTGGGTGCAAAGCGCGTGTTATGGCTGGATCAAGATAGCCTGGCTGGCGACGATACCGATGCCCATATCGACACACTAGCGCGTTTCTGCTCGGCAACGACCATCGCCTACACCAGTTGCGATGACAGCAATGACCGCCACTACCTTAGCCTGAAGCGTATGGAAGACCAGCTAAAGGCGTTCCGTACTCAAGCAAAAGAAGCTTACGAGTTAGTTGCCCTACCCATACCAAAACCGATATTTGACGAAGACCACCAGCGATTACCGGCTAATTACGTCAATTTCCTGATTATCAACAACGCCGTCATGGTTCCCGCTTACGATGACCCCATGGATGCCATCGCCGTGGAACGCCTAACGGCTTGCTTCCCTAACCATAAAATTATCCCGACACCTTGCCGGCCATTAGTTTATCAATATGGCAGCTTACATTGCATGACTATGCAGTTCCCTGAGAGAGCATTTTCCAACCTTGATCTTGATCTTGATCTGCAAATTTAAGTCTTGGAGGGATTTTGGGTATGAATAGATTGTGTAGATAGCTTTTGCAAACCCGGCAACCCCTCTCCCATTGGGAGAGGGTGAAAGGAACGTAAAACTAGAATGTTTTTTAATTCTCTTCTTCTCATAATTTGTAGGTTTCGGCTTTACGCTTGTCAGCATTCCCCATGAAAACCATGGTCGCTATTACCACAAGTATCGCGTCTATTACCGCAATAACTAATGCCAAGGCCGATGAAGTGGCGGTAACGGGTGATATGTAGGGCAACGCCTCATTGTGGACAAAATCAGCCGCCACCATGCCTGTGTAATGCATACCGCAAACTGCTACGCCCATAACCAGCGCACTAACCACCATCTGCCACATATGTTTGACATGAACCGCCAACCAAAGCGCCACTATGGAAGCCACTACAGCAATACCAACCGACGCTGCAATGATAGCCTTGTCCCAAAGTATGTCAGCTTGCACGTTCATAGCCAACATGCCGGTGTAATGCATGGCGACTACGCCTGATCCTACCAAAAAACCGGACATAATTAATTTTCCAATACTGAACGCACCTGCGCTCATTATCCGCAAACCAATATAAACCATGCCCACACCAACAAGCAAAGACAATACGGTAAGCCACCAATTAAAATTCATCGCCATACCGTGCATATCAAACGCCAACATACCAATAAAATGCATAGACCAAATACCCATACCACCTAAGCAAATAGCGGCTAAAAGTACCAAACCGTTTCGTTCTTCAGTTGGTTTTTCTAGGGCATTACGCACTGCAATTAAGGCCAGTAAAGAACCAATAACCGCCACAACAAAAGACATCGTCACCAAAGTAAAGCTATAGCTTTCCATTTTTTTCTCCTAACCAGTTGAATCTATTGTTTTGTTTTATGAGCAATAGAAATCATCATCACAAAAAGGGCAATAAATGATTTTATCTACCCTACCATACAGCCACTTAAGCCATACCTAAACTTAAACTGCTTTAGGTAATTTGAATACCCCCACAGACTCTACAAGGTTGCCGGAAAAGCCCACTAACCGGTCGGTTTGTATGCCCTGTTCCTGTAATTGTTGGAAAGTTTGCGCGGAGGCTTTTTGGATTTGCACCGAACGTTCCTGCAACCGTTGCGAGGTTTCTGCCTGGGTTTTAGAGCTATCCGCAATACGTTGTACCAATTGCGCGAGTTCTGAGGTCGTATCTCGTGTTTCACGCATTTCGTTACCGGCTTGTTGAGCAAGGGCGGTTCCACGAACAACCTGGGTGATAGCGTCGTTCATATTGGTTACTGTATCCGCTGTTTCCACCTGGATATTGTTGACCAAGCCAGAAATCTGCAAAGTCGCTTCACGGGCGTTTTCTGCGAGTTTTTGTACTTCGTTGGCAACCACCGCAAAACCCCTACCCGCTTCACCCGCTGATGCCGCGTGCATGGACGCGTTCAACGCCAGAATGTGCGTACGTTCCGCGATGCTGTTAATGATGGTCACAACGGAGCCAATTTCTTGAGAACGCTCACCTAGGCGTTTAATACGTTTTTCTGTTTCGCGGATGGTGTCACGAATAGACGTAATACCTTGCACCGTACCCAATACCGTTTCCTGGGCCTTATCAGTGTTAAAAATGGCTTTTGCCGCCGCTTGGTTACAAGACAGAGCCAATTGTGCAATATCCAACATTGCCACCAAAGCGGCATTTAGTTCGATAGCTGATTGATCCACCTCGCGTTTTTCGTCCGCAGCAATACCAATAACGGTATCGGACTGGGTTTTTACTTGTTTTGATACGTTAGAGACATCTCCCGCAATCTGCACCACCCTGTTCAATACCTTAGCGGTTTCGTCGGTCAGATAATTTACCGCGTCCCCTAGTGGGCCGGTAATGTCTTCCGATACTGGCGCTTTGATAGTCAGGTCCTTTTGGGCGATTGCTCCCACCGCTTGCAACATGTCGATGATGGAGTTGTTCATCGTATCGTTTTCTTGCTGGATCTTGGCGTTGACCAACTCGCGCTGGTCAACCATCATGTCAAACTGACGGCCTAAGGCACCAATTTCGTCAAAGGTTTGCATGTTGGCCCTTGCGCTTGTGTCACCAGAAGACAGCTTGTTCATTACGCTCACAAGATAAGTGATCGGATTAGTGACTGAGTTAGAAATAAACCGTGAAATCAAGGCAGCAAGGAGGAAAA
>JAYVGW010000325.1:0-2989 GCA_043771735.1 Methyloglobulus sp. | reverse complement strand
TTCAGAGGTATAAACGGCGATAGCATTTTCTACCTTTTTGAACAGGTCTTTGTAATCGACGATATAACCAAAGTCCTTGTCCTCGCCGTCCAGACGGTTGGTCCGGCAAATAGCCTGAAACAAGCCGTGATCCTGCATACGCTTGTCGATGTAAAGATAAGTGCAGCTGGGCGCATCAAAGCCGGTCAGCAATTTGTCCACGACCACCAGCAACTTCATGTTGGCGGGTTGCTCTTTAAACAACTGCTTGGCGTGGTCTTCATAAGTCTCAGTTTTGGACTTGCCGGGCTGCGCTGCCACGTTTTGCTGCAACGCGGCGTAGATATTGTAAATAAATTGCTTGTCCGTCTCGGTATTTGCGCCAGTCTCTTCCAGCGTGACATCTTTTATTTGCGGATTGTAAGAGGTGACCACCGCACATTTGCCTTTGAAGGGCGTCTTCTGGAACAGTTCAAAGTACTTGCAGGCCTCGTAAATACTGGAGGCCACCAGGATGGCGTTGCCACGCTGGTCATTCAGACGACGCTTTGTACTAAAATCAAAAATGATGTCGGCAACCACCCGATCCATTCTGGACTTTGAGCTAAGCACGCTCTGCATTGTGCCCCACTGCTCACGCAACGCCGCTTTCTGCCAATCGTTAAGTGCTTTGGTCTTGGCATCAAACCAGGCGTCAATCTTGTTTGCCGAACCCAAACGCTGGTCAATGTCGCGAGCTTCATACACCAAGTCCAGCACCACTTGATCTTGCACCGCTTCGCTAAATTTGTAGGTGTGAATATAGCCACCGAAGATTTCCAGGCTGGTTTGCTTGTCCTGCTTCAATAACGGTGTGCCGGTAAAGCCAATAAACACCGCATTCGGCAGTAACGCTTTCATGGTGCGATGCAGCTTGCCGCTTTGGGTGCGGTGACATTCATCTACAAACACGAACAGCTCACCCACCGTCTGGCAGGGTTGCGCTTCTAGTTCCTTGATGAATTGCTCGAAATCATCCACGCCTTTCTTGCCGAACTTATGCACTAACGAACACAGCAAGCGCGGGCTAGCTTGACCTAGCTGAGTCATCAAATCCCGACCGCTACTGGCACGGGTCATCGGATGACCGGCTGCGGTAAAAACGCCTTCGATTTGTTTGTCCAGCTCATCGCGGTCGGTGACGATCACCACGCGGGCATTGGGTTTGTTCTCCAGAATCCACTTGGCCAATAGCACCATGACAATACTCTTACCGCTGCCCTGGGTATGCCAAATGATGCCGCCTTCACGGCGATGAACATGCGCTTGCGCGGCTTTGATGCCAAAATACTGATGCACCCTTGGCAGCTTCTTCACGCCACCATCGAACAACACAAAGTCGTGCATCAACTCAATCAGCCGTGCCTTATCGCACATCTTCAGCAGGTATTTATCCAGCTTGAAACGGCTGTTGTCTTCCTCGCTTTCTTTCCATTTCAGGAAATATTTCTCTTCGGTTTTGATCGTGCCATATTGCAAGCCTTCAGAATCATTACCCGCAAAAATGAACTGCACGGTGCTAAAAAACCAGGCATTAAACGCCGGCTGCTGGTTGGAAATGTTTTGGCGGATGCCGTCGCTGATGGATGCGCGGCTGTTTTTCAATTCGATCACGCCCACAGCAATGCCGTTGACGTAAAGCACCAGATCGGGGCGCCGCTCGGAATTACCCTTAAGAGTCACTTCCTCGGCAATGGCAAAATCATTTTGTCCAGGATGCTCCCAATCGATCAACCATACCGTTTCAGTGTTTTCGCCCGCTGCCGCTTGCACCTGTATGCCATAACGCAGCAAACTGTAAACCGCCTTGTTGTTGTCGTACAGACTACGGTTGGGATTGCCAGCCTCGATGCGCAGCCGGTCAAGTGCGCGGCTGATCTGTACCGGGCTATAACCGTGCTTGCTCAGATAGACGGTGATTAGTCCTTCTTCGATGTTGCTGTTATTCAGCCGGTCAGTCCAGTCGCCGAGATAGTCGTAGTGGAGTTCGTCGCGGAATAGATCGATGATGCGGTTTTGTGTTGCGCGTTCGGGTTGGCCGATGGAACCCATATCCACATACAGACTGCTCATGATTCTCCAACTTGAGCGAGCAGTTTTTTGATTAACTCAGGATGGTAGTAAATGCCATGATTTTGCATCGTGGTGACGCAGTCCAAAAATGAAGTGATCAAGCCTTGTTGCTTAGCTTTAAGCAAAATACCGAGGGTGCCGGTCACACGTAATCCTAGATATTCAGCCATATTGCGGCCGATTTTTTCATCAATCAGAACCCAGTCTGCGTGGTATTTTTCGGCCATATCCAAGGTGTGCTTTTCGCCCTTATCCAAAGCCAATAATAAGCTGGGGTGATTGATGTCGGTTGATTCAACAATCGTTAACCAAGCAAGTTCACGCAAAAAAGGCACGGCAATTGTCCCGCCTGCCTCACACTCGTTAACAACTTCATTAACCAAATGGATATGTCCAAATAATTTTGGTAACAAGTCCAGTTGCTGAATGCTGCTTAACGCAATGATGGGGGTGGTATTTGAAAAGACGATCATAACAATGCCGTTTCTCGTTGAAAGTCATCATTGCTATCATCCAACAAGGTGGCACCGGCATCAAAAGCCATTTGCAAAAATGCAACCCGGCCTATGCCCAACCATGTCGCGGCACTACCCGATGATAGTTTGCCCTCTTTAAACAAACTAATGGCGGCCTGTTTTTTTAGATAATCAGCAAAATCTTCTGCGTTAAGATGGATGCCGATTAATAGTTCCGGTGGGCAATCAATGGTGATAGTGCGTTGCATAAAAATTCCTCAGTAGGTAGTTGCTCATTCATTTCATCGGTGCTGTAATCAAACAGAACCTAGTCATTAAAACTCAGCATTTTTATTTAAATCATCGGGCAATTCATCGGCGGAGATTTCGTAGGGCTGGTCATTACGATTAATAATGGCAAATTCACCGAGTTTCTTTTTTTT
>JAYVGW010000324.1:0-17216 GCA_043771735.1 Methyloglobulus sp. | reverse complement strand
CAATCAGGGCTGATAGGAATTTGCTTGCCATCACGTTCTATCAACACCGCCAACACCACTTGCTTGGGACGGCCATAATCGAAAATTTCATTTAATGCGGCGCGGATAGTCCGGCCCGTATAAAAAACATCATCGACAAGAATGATGTTGCGGCCTTCAATCTGCGCCGGTAAGTGGCTGGGCCTTACATTGGGATTGACCCCGATTTGCGAAAAATCATCGCGGTAAAAGGAAATATCCAGCAACCCTAAAGGTTGTTTGATGCCCAGGCGTTGGTGCAGCTTTTCGGCCACCCACACGCCACCGCTACGAATGCCTATCATTAAGGGATCGTTTAGTTGCCTTTTTGCAATGGTTTGTTTTAGCTTAGTTTCCAGGGTATCCAGCAAGCTGGGGACTTCGAGCTTGTTAATCATCATTGTGGGGAATTGTCATTTAGCCAAGTCTGCAAAATAAGCTGGGCTGCTAGTTGGTCCTGGACTGCCCACAGTTTGGTGGCACTTACGTTAACCTCGTCAAATAGTAGCTGCTTGGCTTCAAAGGTGGATAAGGCTTCGTCCTGCTGAAAAACGGGCAAATGATACCTGCCGTCCAGTTGCCTGCAAAATTTTAACATACGCGGAGTGATAAGGTTATCAGAGCCATCATCTTGCTTGGATATGCCAACCACCAACCCCGCTGGTTGCCATTCTTTGATAAGTTTTGTTATGCCGTCCCAGTCAGGATTTTGGTTGATGGATCGCAAAGTTTGGAGTGGGCTGGCAATACCTGTTAAGAGATGTCCGACGGCGACACCTATTTTTTTACTGCCAAAGTCAAAGCCCAGGTAGGTTTCGTCCAGGGTTTTACGCTGCAATGGATCTTGCTTCACGGGGTGTCCCACAACCTTAGCTATGGCCTGCTGGCGTAGTCAACAAATTAATATCAATGCCTATTTGGCTGGCAGCGGCATTCCACCGTTGGCTTACCGGGGTTTCAAACAAGATTTGTTTGGCGCAGGGCGTATTTAACCAGGAATTACTTAATATTTCCTTTTCCAACTGCCCCTCGCTCCAACCCGCATAGCCCAAGGCAATCAAATACTGTTTCGGGCCTTCGCCAGCCGCAATCGCTTCTATAACATCACGGGAAGTGGTCAGGGAAATGTCTTCTGAAACCGGCAATGTCATGTCCCAGTCCCCACAAGCGCTATGGATTACAAAGCCCCTATCCTGCTGTACTGGCCCACCGGAAAATACAGGCGTTTCCGCTGCTGCCAACGCACTGACGGATATTTCCATTTGTTTGAATATTTCACCCAATTTCATGTCGGCAGGTCGGTTAATCACTATGCCCAACGCGCCTTCCTTGGTGTGCTGGCACAGGAAGGTGACGGTGTGGTGGAAAAGGGGTTCTATCAAACCAGGCATGGCGATGATGAATTGATTATTGAGATAGTTTCCACTCATTTTGGCAATCCTATTTGCTGACGGTAAGTAGACACTATTATGGCGTAGTCATTCCCGATTCGTCAGAAAATTTCCATTTTCGGGTGATGACCAGGACGTTGACTTCCTTAAGCAGGTCGCTAGGCAGTACAGGAAAAGGCGCGCTCATCCTGACAATCCGCTTTGCGGCTTCATCAAGCTCAGTGACACCCGAAGATTTGGATACCCGAATGCTGTAAATACTGCCATCGGCTTTTATACCCACATCCATGGTTAATGCCCCCGAAAAGCCTTTTTTTTGGGCTATCGCAGGGTAATTCATATTTCCGGTACGTTCGACTTTTCGCTCCCAGTCTTTGACATATTGTGCAGCGACATATTTATGGGCGCTTACCGAACTAACAGATTTTATTTTGCTCTCATCGGCACTTTCTTCCTTAAGCCTGATTTCAGTTCCATATTGGCTAATCTGTTGCTGCAACATTTCTGCGGTCAACTTGGGGGTCTTTTCTTTATCCTGCGTGGTTTCAGAATGTTTTTCGGAGACTATTTTCTTTTCAGCTTTTATCTGGGTGACGAGTTTTTGTTTGGCTTTAGGTTCAGCTTCCTCTTGCTCTGTTTTATCTGCCTGCTTTCTATGGCTGTTACCCTGGCTGGCAACCCTTTGTGCTGGCGGCTGTGGCTTATGGGCTTTTTCACCAGCGCCAACCTGATTGTCCTGGGCTAAAAATTTTGCTTTTTTGGGCGCTTTTTTGGCTGGATTACTAACCAGGGTAACATCAATCGAACGACTGTTTTGGATGGGCGGCTCAGGTTCACTAAAACGGATACCCAGCACAATGACAATATGCACAATAGCCGCAATAAATAAGGCCACCAATAGCCGATCATTATTGGTGACGGTATTTGTTGAATCGAAACTTGCCAGATTTGCCATTATTTCAACGCAATTTCAATATGGTCCATCAATAAGCCACTAATATTCAACCCGAACTGTTCATCCAGTTCCTGGACGCAAGTTGGGCTGGTGACATTGATTTCGGTCAGAGTTGACCCTATAACATCCAAGCCCACGAACACCAAGCCTTTCTTCCTTAGCGTAGGGCCAACTTGATTGGCAATCCAGCGGTCTTGATCGGTTAGTGCTCTGCCCTGGCCCGTTCCGCCAGCCGCCAAATTACCCCGACTTTCGCCTTTGGCAGGTATGCGTGCAAGGCAGAAAGGTACAGGTTCGCCATTAACCATCAAGATGCGCTTGTCACCGTCTTTTATTTCCGGCAGATACTTTTGCGCCATTACTTGACGACTGTTGTGTTCGGTCATCGTTTCCAAAATCACGCTTAGATTAGGGTCGCCCTCGCGCAGATGAAAGATGGATGCTCCGCCCATGCCGTCTAAGGGCTTGACAATAATTTCACCCAGTTCGTGCAGAAAACCTTTAATCCTGCTTGCATCTCTGGTGACCAAAGTTTCAGTGCAGCACTGCGGAAACCACGCCGTAAATAGCTTTTCATTCGCATCACGCAAGGATTGCGGTTTGTTGACCACGTACACACCCGCACTTTCGGCCAGTTCCAGGATATAAGTGGCGTACAAGTATTCCTGGTCGAACGGTGGGTCTTTACGCATGATGATGACATCAAGCGAGTCTAGCGCTATGTCCTGCTCGGCAGCAAAGTTAAACCATTGTTTTTCGTCACATTGCACCACCAGCGTCCGAGTTTTGGCATAAGCCTTGCCGTTCCTTAAATAAAGGCTACCCAGTTCCATGTAGTGAAGCTCCCAGCCCCTGGCCTGGGCTTCGAGCAGCATGGCGAAGCTGGTATCTTTTTTAATATTGATGCGGTCAATGGGATCCATGACCATGCCGAACTTTATTGGCATTGCTGTCTTTCCATAATGATTTGAGTGGTTGTCCGCTTCATTTTATAGATTGTTATTTACCTTGAAAAGAATTTTTGGTATAAAGATGGGCTAATTTTGAATCCAAGCACCCAGCTAGAGGCTAATCATGTCCAGAGTATGTCAAGTAACAGGCAAGCAGCCTGTTGTAGGTAACAACGTATCACACGCTAACAATAGAACTAGAAGACGTTTTCTTCCCAACCTACATCATCACCGGTTTTGGGTTGAAAGTGAAAACCGCTGGGTTCGCCTAAGGGTATCATCCAAAGGTATGCGTATCATCGATAAAAAAGGTATAGACGTTGTTCTGGCGGATATGCGTAAAAACGGCATCATAGCTTAAGAGGACTTAAACATGCGCGATAAAATCAAACTTATTTCCAGCGAAGGCACAGGCCACTTTTATACCACGACAAAAAACAAGAAAACTAAGCCTGAAAAAATTGAAATCAAAAAATTTGATCCCGTTGTACGTAAGCACGTTATGTACAAAGAAGGCAAAATCAAATAACTGTTTCTGCTGGTCTGCTTTCCAGGCTTTTAGCATCGTGTAGGCTGGGTTGAGGTACGAAACCCAGCATCTACCTTAAGCTGGGTTTGTATTTCCTTCATCCTGCTTCTTGGCACACCACTAGGCTATTTACTTTTCGTTAACCTGCCCAAAATTTCTTTCAGCCTTTCCAATTGCTGCGTTAGCAACTGGCACTGCTCTTCCGCCTGTTCCTTTTCAGCCTGTAGTTTTGCGGCTTTTTCTTCGAGATGGTGGTTACATTGGGTAAGCCTTTCATTTTCGGCTTTTAAAGCTTCTAACTGGGCTTCAATGGCAAATGCTGATACCTCTGGGTCATTTTCCGTAATAGCCTGTTCTGCGTCAGGAGGGGCTTGTAAGTTTTCAACGTGAGGGGTGATTTCCGCTACCATATCGGGTGCATCAATACCCAGTCCACCTTTCAATACAAAGGCATTGAAGCCATCCTTCAGCAACAAAAACGCCCCTGCTTCGCTCGCTTTGCCGTCGGCACAAACCACAATAATCTGCTTGTCACTGGGGCATTCTTCGATCCGCATCCGTAACGACAGCAACGGTATATTGACGCTATCATCAAGATGTCGGCTTTCATAATGCTGGTGTGGCCTGACATCCAGCAAAACCGCGCCATTGCCAATCGCATTTGGCAACCCTCCATGTTCGACGAATTTTTCCATGGGCGCTTTAATCAGCGTCAAAAATTGTTTTTTCTCCAGTTGTATCAAACTGACATCAGATAGTGCCGTGATAGTTTCTTGTGCCGGATAATCCGTAATCAAATATTCTTCGCCGAAGCTTTCCCCCGCACCCAACCTGATCTTGCCCGCGTCCGCCAACGATAGCCGGGAAAGCAAGCATTGGCCTTTCGTTATGACGTAGAAATGATCTACCACACTGCCGCTATCAACAATGACATCACCCTTTGCAAAATGGGTGGTTTTTAACGTCATCAGGATTTTCTGTAGGCTGGAGGGTGGCAAAGATTGAAAAAGAGGTAAGCGCAATAAGGTAGTCATCCAGTCGTCAGAGGCTTCATCTGACTCCTCGGTGATGGTATAACTCTGGTCTTCCTGGTAAATGGCTGGAGGTGGATTGTTTACGATAGCTGCATCCAAGCGCACGATACGCACTACCCCGTTAGCGACGGCATCAATTTTTCTCGGAAGTTGATGCGCCAATGCAAACTTTGCAGACTCACTTTCCGAAGTGATCACTTCAACGACAAGCCCATCCGCCTGAAGCGTAACACTGCCGTCCAGCAAGTACACCAAATCGGTATTCGTGTCGCCCTTTTTGAATATTACCCCGTCTTGAACTTGCTCGACGGTTATATTCGTGCATAATTCCTTAAATGCCGCGCTTGGGAAAATTGTTAGGGGAACTAATTTGCGAAGAATGCGATGTTCTTCAGAATTGATATGGACAGCCATTGCACTCTGTATTGTTATCGGACAAAAAATGATCCCTGCCATCAGCTTAAAAATACCGAGCGGGAGCGCCTTGTATTAAACGTTTTTGAACCTATATTGTCTATCAACCGCGTTTAATAACCCTGGAAAAACCATGATACCCACAAAATTAACCAACCAACTCATTTTTCTTGGCATTCTATCTGCCAGCCTGTTTTTTAGCCCCGTGTGCCTTGCGATTGGCCTACCCGCCTTCACTGAAAACCAAGCCCTGCCTACCTTAGCGCCCATGTTGGAACGCAGCATGCCGGCGGTCGTCAATATCTCAACATCCACCAATATTGATATGGGGCAGCACCCGCTCATGCAAGACCCATTCTTCCGGCATTTTTTCAATGTCCCCAACCAATCACGCAAGCAACAGAAAAACAGCTTAGGTTCTGGCGTAATTATAGACAGTGAGCACGGCTATGTGTTGACTAACAACCATGTTATCGATAAAGCCGATAAAATCATGGTCACCTTAACCGATGGTCGCCAGCTTAATGCCGACGTGGTGGGCAAAGACCCGGAAGCCGATGTGGCGATTATCCGGATTCCTACGGACAATTTGACCGAGCTTCCATTTGCGGATTCCAGCCAACTCAAAGTCGGTGATTTTGTAGTCGCCATCGGCAATCCGTTTGGTTTGGGGCAAACTGTGACTTCAGGCATAGTCAGTGCATTGGGCCGTTCTGGGCTGGGCATTGAAGGCTATGAAGATTTTATCCAGACTGACGCATCCATCAACCCAGGCAATTCCGGCGGCGCGCTGGTCAACTTGCGGGGTGAATTTGTGGGTATGAACACTGCCATTCTGGCACCTAGCGGTGGCAACGTCGGCATCGGCTTTGCCATTCCCGCCAATATGGTGATGACTATAAAAGAATCGTTAATCAAGCACGGCGAAGTCCGCAGGGGCTTGCTGGGTGTCACTACCCAGGATTTAACGCCTGAGCTGGTCAAGGCTTTCAACCTGGCTAACATACAGGGCGCTGCCATCAGCCGCATCGAAAATAATTCACCTGCCGAGAAAGCGGGGCTGGCCTTAGGTGACATCGTGGTTTCCGCCAATGGCAAGCCGGTCAAAAATAGCCACGAACTTCGCAACATCATCGGATTGCTGCAAATTGGCGATAAAGTAGATATCGAATACTATCGCGGCGTTGAAAAAAAGGAAGCCACCGCCGTCATAGGTAAACAAGTACGCGCACAATTGGCCGGGGAAAAGCTCCATACCCGATTGCAAGGTACCATACTCAGCAACACCCAACGGGATCAAGTCGAAGGAATTATCGTTGAAAAAATTAACACGGCTTCCTACGCCTGGAAAATTGGCTTGCGCCCTGGCGACGTTATTGTGTCGGCAAATCAATATCGGGTGCATAATCTCGATGAATTGAAACAGGCTATTGATCCCGACGCAGGTTTACTCATCAATATCCAGCGCGGGCAAGAAGCTTTCCTCGTGATGTTAAAATAGGTTAAGTGTCTATATGGTCAATATAACAACCCTCAACCGATTTTTTGCCGAAAGTTGGGTTAAAGCCCTATTTATAGCGTTCCCCATTTCGCTTACGTTTGGATTGGTTGCTTCATTCGGGTTTATAGCGGGTGCAGGTGAAATCATACAGGTCTTTTTTACATCGGACGATTTGAAGAATGAAATTCATCACATTGAATGGTGGATATTTATATCAGGGCTATGTGGGGTTCTGGGTATAGCAGGGATATGGCTAAGGCTTATTTTTCAGGATAAATTGGCAAAAACTGTTAGCTGTTTTAATTGGTTTACATTCATTCTTTTGTCTACTGGAGTGTTTGGTGTCTTTTGGTTACTTTTAGGCCCAGGTTTCGGGTACGGGCCTTTTGGTGAAGGACGCCCTGGTCTATTTTCCTTTTTTCAAGAAGAAAAGTTGATTGTTTTTGTATGCTTGTGCCTTGCTGCCTATGGAGGATGGTTGGCCTATACCACAATAAAACCAAACAATCACCCGTTATGCTAAGTAATCTGTCAAAAAATGACCGTTAGAATGCGACGAAATTACTTGTCTTACCAGGCATCTTGGTTATCTAATAGCCAAGATTACCCATAATCTAAGGCTATCGTGAACATAGAAAAACAATTCATCCCCTTATCCATTTCCGTATTAGTTATCTCGGATACCCGTACCGAAGCTGATGATGTTTCAGGCAAAACATTGGTCGAGCGCCTTACGGCTGCCGAACATAAGCTGTTCGAGAAAACCATAGTGCCGGACAATGTCTATCAAATAAGGTCTGTTGTTTCCAACTGGATTGCATCGGAAGCTGTCAATGTCATCATCACAACGGGCGGAACCGGCGTAACGGGACGGGACGGCACACCGGAAGCCGTTCTGCCCTTGCTGGATAAGGTATTGGACGGCTTTGGCGAAACTTTCAGGATGTTGTCGTACCAGGACATCAAGACTTCAACCATCCAATCACGGGCGATAGCCGGTGTCGCCAACGGCACGTACATTTTTTGCTTGCCGGGTTCATCAAGCGCATGCCGCACCGCTTGGGATAGCCTGATTAAAGAGCAACTGGATTTTCGTACCCGTCCCTGTAATCTGGTGCAACTGATGCCTAGGCTGATGGAGAAATGAGATGAAGTCGGTGTTTTTAGTACTGGGCGCTTTGTGTGCATTCGTGGGTGTCGGCATGGGTGCATTTGGAGCCCATGCCTTAAAAGCCACCTTGAGCGCGGAATCCTTAGCCGTTTACCAAACGGGGGTAACATACCAAATGTGGCATTCCTTAGGGTTGATTGCTATCGCCTTAGTGCAACAGCACATGCCCGATTCAAAACGAATTGCAATCGCAGGTTGGTTGATGTTTCTTGGCATTGTGTTATTTTCTGGCAGTCTGTACTTACTTGTCCTACTCGACATGCCACAACTTGGTATGGTAACGCCCATAGGTGGGGCTTGTTTCCTAATCGCTTGGTTGTTAGTTTGCCTCTCTGCCAACAATAATAAATCTAAAAAAAGGTACAAATAAATGCGTGACGCCAACCCCCAAACAATTTACCTAAAAGATTACCAAGTACCTGATTACCTTATCCATACCGTCGATCTCAATTTTACGCTGGACGAGCAACAAACACGGGTCATTTCCAGGCTTACCTTAATCCGTAATCCTGACAGCCAATCGTCGGAAACGGCGTTGGTTTTGGTTGGCGAAAACCTCAAATTGATCCGCATCGTCCTTAATGATGACCAGGAACTGACCGAAACGGATTACCACATCACGCCGGAATCGTTGATTATCCATGATGTTCCCCAGCAACGTCCCTTCACGCTGACCATAGAAAACGAGATCAATCCGAAAGCCAATACCGCTTTGGAAGGCCTGTATTTATCCAATGGCATGTTGTGTACCCAATGCGAAGCGGAAGGTTTCAGGAAAATCACTTACTTCTTGGATCGCCCCGATGTTATGGCGAAGTTCACCACCACCCTGGTTGCAGACAAAGACCGCTATCCGGTTTTGCTGTCCAATGGGAACAAAGTCGCCCAAGGCGATGACGACAATAACCAGCATTGGGTGACGTGGGAAGACCCGTTCAACAAGCCGTGCTACTTGTTTGCCTTAGTCGCAGGGCAATTGGAATGCCTGGAAGATAATTTCACGACCTTATCCGGGCGAAAAGTCGGTTTACAAATTTTTGTGGAACAACACGACATCGACAAATGCAGCCACGCCATGCAATCGTTAAAAAATGCGATGGCCTGGGACGAACAGGTCTATGGGCGCGAGTACGACCTCGACCTGTACATGATCGTCGCCGTCAGCCATTTCAATATGGGTGCGATGGAAAACAAGGGCTTGAACATCTTTAACACCAAATTTGTCCTGGCACGCCCCGATACCGCCACCGACTCCGATTATGAACATATTGAAGGCGTGATCGGGCATGAATATTTCCATAATTGGACGGGCAACCGCATTACTTGCCGAGATTGGTTCCAACTAAGCTTAAAGGAAGGTTTTACGGTATTCCGTGACCAGGAATTTACCGGCGGCCGCACCTCCAAAGCGGTCAACCGCATCGAAAACGTCAACATGCTAAGGACGCGCCAGTTTGCTGAGGATGCCGGCCCCATGGCGCATCCCATCCGCCCCGATGCTTATATAGAAATCAATAACTTCTATACTTTGACGGTCTACGAAAAAGGCGCGGAAGTCGTGCGGATGTTGCACACGATTTTAGGTGAGGAAGGATTCCGCAAGGGCAGTGACCTGTATTTCCAACGCCATGACGGGCAAGCTGTCACCTGCGATGATTTCGTCAAAGCCATGGAAGATGCCAATTCGGTAGACTTATCACAGTTCCGGCATTGGTATGGTCAAGCCGGTACGCCCGTCATCCATGTAGGCCAAAATTACAATCCAAGCAACCAAACCCTGACCTTAACGATTAACCAAAGTTGCCCACCGACCCCTGGCCAAGCCGTAAAAGAGCCGCTACACATCCCCATCATCGTCGGTTTAATTGGCAGCAATGGCGTAGCTGTAAAATGCAAACTGCAAGATCAACCAGGGGAAGAGGATGAGGTCATCCTGCAATTGACCGCCGCTGAACAAGCTTTCACTTTTACGGGCCTGGCAGAAAAGCCGGTCGTATCCATCCTGAGAAATTTTTCCGCCCCCGTTAAGCTGGTCATGGAACGCAGCCTGGAGGAACTGGCATTCTTGTTAAGCTACGACAGCGACACCTTTAACCGCTGGGAAGCAGGGCAACTGCTCGCAGGACAAATCATCACCGGGCTAATTGCTGACGTACAACAAGGCCGCCCACTGCAACTAGCGCCGATCATCATCACCGCCTTCAAACAAGTGCTATCACAAGCGTGGGATGACTTATCTTATTGCGCCTTATTGTTAGGCTTGCCTTCGGAAAGTTACCTGGCGGAGCAAATGCAGGTTGTGGACGTAGAAGCCATCCACAACGCCAGGGAATTCGTCGTCCGTACCCTTGCTGAACAATTACAGGCAGAGCTGGAAACCCTATATCTGGACAACCACCGTGACGAATCAGGACAATTTGATGCGGGTGCAATTGGCCGACGGCGCATTAAAAATGTGTGCCTAAGCTTTCTCAGCCGCTTGGAAGACGAAAAAATCCAGCAATGGTCAGAGCAACAATTCATCACCGCCACCAACATGACCGACCAAATCGCTGCCTTGGCCGATATTGTCAATTATCCGCATCCAGCAACACAGGAATGCTTGGCAAATTTTTATCAAAAGTGGCAATCAGAGGCGCTGGTTATCGACAAATGGTTTGCCATCCAGTCAGCCAGTCCGATGCCGGATGCTTTTGCCACGGTCGTCTCATTAACCGCGCATTCTGCCTTTAATTTAAGCACCCCCAACCGGGTTCGGGCTGTGATAGGTTCGTTCAGCCAGTCCAATCCCCTGCATTTTCATGCCATCAACGGACAAGGTTATGAGTTCCTTGCCAACCATGTGATCGCACTCGACATCCTAAACCCCCAGGTCGCCTCCCGCATGTTAGGGCCGTTAACCTCCTGGCGACGTTTCGACGAAACCCGCCAAAGCCTGATGAAAACCCAGCTGGAACGGGTGATGAACTGTCCGGCGATTTCCAGGGATGTGTATGAAGTGGCGAGTAAGAGCTTGGTTTAATGGGACGGGTAAAAATCTTTTGCTGACTGAGAATTGTTGTGTGGACAGTAGGGTACGCATCGCGTACCCTTTTTAAAAAACACGCAACCCACAGGCATGAAGCCGACAAGGCCATCAAAAAATACAGGTTTAACCCATTACAATCATTTTTGTAATTGACCAATTTGATTTCCGAATTCTCCCTCATCGACCGCTTTTTCAAGCGGCAACTCGTCAATAAGGACGTTACCAGACTGGGAATAGGTGACGACTGCGCGTTATTGTCCATTCCTACAGGATATGAACTGGCGATCACTACGGATACGATGGTGGAAAACGTCCATTTCTTTGCTGATTGCGATCCTTTCGATTTGGGCCATAAATTGCTTGCGGTTAACTTGAGCGACCTCGCCAGCATGGGTGCGAAGCCCCTGGCGGTCACGTTGGCCTTAACCTTGCCCAAAGTGGATGTAAGCTGGTTAACGCAATTTGCGGCTGGTTTTTTTGCCTTGGCTGAGAAATACCAAGTCGATTTGATCGGCGGCGACACCACGTCCGGCCCGTTGACATTAACTGTGACGGCATTAGGTTTAGTGCCAACTGGGCAAGCACTCAGGCGTTCAACAGCCAAACCCGGCGACATCATTTGCGTGACGGGTCATCTTGGCGATGCTGGGCTAGGTTTAAAGATCAACCAAGGTTACGATTGTAAACAACCGGATGCCGCCCTAAAGCGGTTTAACCAGCCCGACCCGCAGGTCGAAACGGGTCAGACTTTACTCGGTATAGCCAATGCCTGCATCGATATTTCAGATGGACTGGTTGGCGATTTGGGGCATATCCTTCAACAAAGCCACGTCGGTGCGTGTTTGGATTGGGACGCCTTGCCTTTATCGCCAGAAGTCCTAACCTATATTGAAGGCACGGGCGATTGGGCGATGCCGCTGATGGCGGGGGACGATTATGAGTTGTGCTTTACCGTCAGCCCTGAAAAATACGCGGATTTGACCATTTCCCTCACTAAAATCGGTGTTATCGAATCCGAATCAGGCTTACGGCTCAAAAAATCAGGCAATATTCAACCATTAGAGGTCAAAAGTTTTGAACACTTTTCTTAATGCCGAGTACGGCAAAAATCAGCTAACTCCCAAGCAAATCCTAACTGACCCGATTTTGTTTTTGGCATTCGGTTTCGGCTCCGGCTTGGTAAAAAAAGCCCCCGGCACCTGCGGAACTTTGGCAGCAGTGCCGCTTTATTGCTTGCTGGCGCAAACGGGAAATATCTTCTACAGCTTGGTAACGATAGCCGTTACGGTTGTAGGCATTTGGATTTGTGGGCAGGCGGCAGACAAGCTGGGCGAACATGATTTTGGCGGTATTGTTTGGGATGAGATTGCAGGCTATTTGATTACCTTATGGTTTATTCCCTTTAGTTGGCTGAATGTCATCCTAGGTTTTATCCTATTCCGGTTCTTCGACATCCTTAAACCCTGGCCGATCAAAGTGGCAGACCGACGCGTACAAGGCGGTTTCGGGATTATGTTGGATGATGTGTTGGCAGGGGTGTTTGCTAATGTGGTTTTGGTGCTGATTTTGCGGTGGTGGGGGTAAATATATGCAACAGGAATCGATTCTAAGGGTATTTCGCATTTTCATGGCGATAATTTTCGCTTAATGGTGGTGTGCGGATAAAATAGGGTTTTGGAACAACCTCTGTTTTAATCATCTCATGAAATATTCCGTTTTATTGTTTGGTTTTTACCTTTTAGCATTTAGCAGTTTTGCAGCAGACAAGACGGCTATCCGAATCGGTGTTCAGGCGACAGGTACTTTGGCCTGGGAGTTGTCTGTTTTGCGGGATCAGGCCAAAGACCTGGCTTTTCAGATAGAAACGCACCCAGTCACTACATCAGAAGCGGGGAAAATAGCGTTGCAGTCTGGGGCGGTTGACATCATCGTTTCCGACTGGATTTGGGTGTCCAGGATGCGGTCAGATGGCATTGATTTTACTTTTTACCCGTATTCAACGACTTCTGGCGCGTTAATGGTGCCGGAAAACAGCCCCATTCATGCGATTAAAGACCTTAAAGGCAAACGGTTGGGGATTGCAGGGGGTGAGCTGGATAAAAACTGGTTGTTGTTACAAGCATTGGCACAAAAAGAGCAACTGGACTTGGATATTTCCCTAGAGAAAACCTTTGGCGCGCCACCACTGATTAACGAGCAACTTAAACAAGGCCGTGTCGATGCGGCACTGAATTATTGGCATTTTGCCGCCAAGCTAGAAGGGCAGGGATATCGTCAACTTATTGATTGTAAAGGAATATTATAAGGTTTAGGCATTCAAGAAAACGTGCCTGCATTGGGTTATGTCTTTAAGCAAAGTTGGGCAGACGGGCATAAAACTGCACTGAGCGCATTTTTTGAGGCCAGCAAAAAAGCTAAACGCGTGCTATGTACGTCGGAAACCGATTGGAAAAAAATCATCCCATTGACCCAAACCGATGATGCGGCCACCCAAGCTAAACTTCGCCAGCGTTATTGCGAAGGCGATGTCACCCAATGGGGTGTTCCAGAGCAACAAGCGGCTGAACGGATTTACACGCTGCTGCGGAATGTGAGTAACAATCAGTTAACGGGGAAATCTGAACATCTGCAACTGGGAACTTTCTGGTCGCAAAAATAATATCGTGTTGATTAACCTGATAAAAATCATACCAGGTCTGTCTTTGCTGGCTTTGTTAGCCGTGTGGCAGGGTTTGGCCACTTACCTGAACAGCAATAACCTCCCGACACCCCTAATTGTCGGTAACGTATTTTGGCAAGGCTGCATCAGCGGACAAATTCCCTATCATTTAGGTGTGACATTACTTAGGCTGGTTGCCAGTTTCAGTATTGCGATGTTGTTAGGTTGCGCCATCGGCATCGTATTGGGGCGTAACAAAAAGCTAGATAGCTTCTTTGATAACTGGCTGGTTATTTTCCTGAATATTCCGGCGCTGGTTACCATTATTTTGTGCTATGTCTGGTTTGGGCTGACCGAGGTCGCAGCGATTTTGGCGGTGGTTATCAACAAATTACCTAATGTGATTGTTACCATCAGGGAAGGCGCTCGTGCTTTGGATCAGGATTTGCTGGAGATGGCGCGGTGTTATCGTTTTGGCAGGGAAAAGACCTTGTTGCACGTCGTCTGGCCGCAATTGTACCCATACATCATGGGTGCAACCCGTTCGGGTCTGGCGTTGGTCTGGAAAATCATCCTGGTCGTCGAGTTGCTGGGACGAAGTAATGGCGTAGGCTTCCAATTGTATACATTTTTTCAGCTCTTTGACGTTGCCAGCCTTCTGGCTTATACCATTGCCTTTGTCGCCGTCATTCAGTTGCTGGAGTTGATGGTGCTAAAACCTTTGGACACCAAGGCGCAACGCTGGCGGCGCTGATTAAAATGAACCACTTACGATGATAGCTATCGACATCAAAAGCAAAATGTATCCGGCTAAAGGTCGCGCCGGACAGCATTTAGCGATAGCCAATTTTCAATTGGCTGTTGATGCGAACGAATTCGTCTGCTTGGTTGGGCCGTCTGGCTGTGGCAAAACGACGTTATTGAATATTATTGCTGACTTGGATCGTGATTATGAAGGCAGTATTAACTTCTATCAGCATCAAACCCACTCGAAAATTGGCTATGTTTTTCAAAATCCTCGGCTTTTGCCTTGGCGCACGGTTAGGGAAAATATTGAGTTGGCATTAGAAGAAAATCCATCCTCAGAAAATATTGATGCATTGCTGGAAGTGATGCAGCTCACCCAGTTTCAGCACGTTTACCCTGAACGCTTATCTCTGGGCATGAGCCGACGGGTGGCAATTATCCGCGCTTTTGCGATTAATCCCGACGTGCTGTTGATGGACGAGCCTTTTGTGTCCCTGGATGCGCCCACGGCAAGGCAGGTCAGAAGTTTGTTGGTAAGCTTATGGCAGCAACGCCCCCACACCGTGCTGTTTGTAACCCATGATTTGCGCGAGGCGATTACGCTGGCTGACCGGATTGTGTTTCTGTCTTCCGCACCGATGCAAGTCATCAGAGAAATCAAGGTGTCGATTGCTCGGAGTGACCGCGATAATGAAAAAACTACCGAGACATTCAGGCAACAACTTCTGCATGACTATCCAGAATTGAAATAGTGCAGCGTAGACACGGTAGAATAAGCTGTTAAACTGGAATCCAGAAAGTAGTCTGGATGAAGCTTGCGGAATCTCGGAATACGCGCCTCCGCTTTCCCGTGTTGCGCCGCACTTCATACGGGCTATCTTGCTGATAGAATAATAAAAAATAACATCAAAGAACCACACATGAGCAAAGCAATCGTATTAACAGGCATCACCACCACCGGAACGCCCCATTTGGGCAATTATGTCGGCGCAATCAGGCCAGCAATCGCCGCCAGTAAAGACCACAACGTCAAGCCGTTTTACTTCCTGGCCGATTACCATGCCCTGATTAAATGCCAGGAACCGGAACGGGTACGGCGATCCAGCCTGGAGATTGCCGCAACTTGGTTGGCGTTGGGTTTGGATACCACGAATGCAGTGTTTTACCGGCAATCCGATGTCCCTGAAATCCTGGAATTGACCTGGATGCTGACCTGCGTGACCGCCAAAGGCTTGATGAACCGGTCACACGCTTATAAAGCCGCCGTTGCCGACAACGACCAAGGCGGTGAGCAAGATCCCGATAAAGGCATCACCATGGGCTTGTTCAGTTACCCCATCTTGATGGCCGCCGATATCCTGATGTTTAATGCCAATAAAGTCCCCGTCGGTAGGGATCAGGTGCAACACATTGAAATGGCAAGGGATATTGCAGGACGTTTCAACCATATTTACGGCGAACACTTTACACTGCCGGAAGCGGTACTGGATGAGAAAGGTGCGACCTTATCTGGCTTGGATGGCCGTAAAATGAGCAAAAGCTACAACAATACGATCCCCTTGTTTGAGCCGGAAAACAAGTTGAAAAAGCTTATCAACAAGATCAAGACCAACTCGTTAGAGCCGGGCGAACCTAAACAAACCGAGGGTTGTACCTTGTTCAGCATTTATCAATCATTCGCTACGGCGGATGAAGTCGAACAAATCCGTCAACGCTACGTCGAAGGCATAGGTTGGGGTGACATGAAGCGGCTATTGTTTGAGCATGTTAACGAGCAAATTGCCCCGGCAAGGGAGCGTTACGATGCGTTACTGGAAAAGCCCGACCATATTGAAGAACAATTACTTGAAGGTGCGAGAAAAGCGCGGGCAATCAGCAGCCCATTTATCCAGGAATTACGAAAAGCCGTAGGCATTAGCAGGATTTCAGCGTGAATATATACAGAAAAATAAAATTTAGTGACTGGCTACGGAAATGCTTATTGTTCATTCGCCGGGACCCCTGGATTTGGGTAGGTTATACCCTGTTTGTGGCGGTAATCTTATGTGTCGGAAGGGTGTCTTACGCGCTGGGGATTTTTTCCGCCGTCGCTTCCCTGTTCGTGGGCGTAGGCGTGGCCAAATACATCGACCTTAAGCATTATTCACCGGAACAGTCCGTCGGCTTGATGTGGGCCATCAAAAAAAGCCTGCCCTTGGCCATTATCCTGGGCGGCATGATTATGCTGTGCTGGTTTATTTTCTCGGCACTCGCGAATATCCTCAACGGCCAGGCTGAAATGATCAGTTACTTTTTCTTCGATTGGCAGTACACATCCCAAAACCTAAGGGGCAGGGATAGCCGCGAACTGGCGATATGGCTGTATGGTTATGCCAATATCTCCCTGATCTTCACTTTATTGATGCTCGCCACTTTTGCCAGTTGGTACAGTTATCCCTTAATGTTGTTCAAGGATTACGGTTGGAGCCAAGCTAAGGAAGTGGGTCGGCAAGAGTCCGCAACGCAAAAGGAAGCCTACTACAAAATGCTGGCATTTCTGGTGGTTGAAGCCATTTTATGTACCGAAATAACCCCGTGGTTGACCCCCGTCCTGTATATGCTGACCTCGACGTTTATGTTCGTGACGTACAAAAGTTGTTTTGAAAAATCGTAATTTTTGCCAAATAAAAGATAGGTTTTTGGATGTGCTTAACGAAGGGCAGTGCGTCGTTTGTTTAACCTTATGGGGATCTCTAATAATTCAAAAACCTCCTTCTCCCTTCGGGATGCCTACATGGATGTAGGTAGTAGGGCAACGCAGGAGCAGTTGCCGAGAAGGT
>JAYVGW010000323.1:0-2616 GCA_043771735.1 Methyloglobulus sp. | reverse complement strand
CAATTCCTGTTGCTTCTTGGTAAGTGGCCCCGGTTCCTCTGATAACCAAGGAAATAAAGAGCCTTGTATGTTCAGCCATGCCTGTGATAATGTGTCCCGCAACCTGCTCATTTCATTGCTTAAGATTTGAATTTTAGAAGCTTCTATTTTATCAGTGATGGGCAGGTATTTTTCTTTTTTGACCGTCCTGGCCACTAATTCCACTCGCTTTGATGGGTTTTGCAAGTTCCTCGGTTTGTTAATGTTTGCACTGTGCCTGCCTATCCAATACCTTGCCCTTAAGTTTAATCGTGTGGATGGGTTTATCGCCAAACTCAGGCAATTTACCTACACTTTTTTTCTGGTCGCTTTCGATGAAGGCGGTCTGATGATCGGAATCTTGGCGGCAAACTATTTTCATGCCAGCGACCGCACTGCCATGCTGGCTTCAAAATCATTTCTATTTAGCGGCGTGGGTATATTTTCGATCATCGTTCTCGCCTTATTCAACTCCTTACTTTGGTTTTTAGGCGAAGCGATTTATAACCGCGAAGACAAATCATTTTCCGGTGTGGTCGGCCTGATGATGGGCATCCCTGTCCGGATTGCAGCGCCCGTTTATGCCGCAGCGACTGGGCTGTTGGTTTATTTGGTTGTTGCCCAATAACCACGATGTCGGCACGCGTTGAACCTTTTATCTATAAGTTACCGCCATTAGGCTACCGTCCGTCACTGGGTGTACATCGAGGGCAGATGGCGGGGAGCGGACAGTTATTTACCCGTCATGATTCGTTATTGGCAAGACCCGACCCGCGCCGTCTTGACCTGCGTGCCAGTGTATTGGATCCCTTTGGCAACTATCGCGTCAAAGTATTCCAGCAACACACCCAGCTTCCGGTGGTGTTGGTTGCCGATCTTTCAGCTTCCATGAAGTATCAAGGGAAACACTCCAGACAACAGGCATTGGCTGATTTCGTTATGTCGGCGGCGTTATCCGCAACACAAATTGGAGACAGTTTTACTTTTATCGGTTGCGGCAAAAAACTGGAACAACAATGGTTGTTGGCTGCGAATCGAAGTGTTGGCAGTGCAATGGAACTTGCCCAACGGTTGGCTAAAGCCAAATTGACCAGCCAAGCCGAAAGTTTATGGCAGTTATCGCCAGTCCTGCCCAGCAAGCGGTCATTGCTATTCCTGGCCTCCGATTTTTATATGCCGCTAGGGAAAGTCAGTGCGCTCATGGCACAGCTAACCCAGCATATCGTCGTGCCGGTGGTATTCTGGGATGAATCCGAATATCAGGCATTACCGGACTGGGGCATCGTCAAGCTGAAAGAGCTAGAATCCGGCAAAACCAAAACCTTGTTCCTACGTCCTAATTATAAGCGCCGTATTATCGAAGCATTCGCCCAACGTAAACTCGAATTACAGAACGCATTTCGGGCTTTCGCTGTAGAACCGCTGTTTATGATCGACAACTTTCAGGCACAACGCCTGACTGCTTATTTTCATAAGTTGGCGGGTTGATGATGCGCTTAGATTTCCGCTTATTTCGCTTATGGCTGCTATTGTTAGCCGTGACGGGCTGCTCCCCAAACCTGCAAGAACCAATTACACGTTTTGAGCTTCAAGCGCCCAAGCCTTATGGCTATGTCATCGGTGATGAAATCCATCATCGCATTGTCGTTGAAACCCGGCAGCAATTGGACATTATTCAAGACAGCATTCCGGCTACCGGAGACCGGAATCGCTGGCTTAACCTGAAAACCGCAAAGCTGAGTACACAAGCAACCGACGACGGTAAGCGTTATTTGCTCGAATTGACCTATCAGGTTTTTTACTCACCGCTGGAAGTCAAGATGTTGAAGACCCCGGCATTTACCTTGTATTTTCAGCAAAACGGCAACAAAATCGAGCAAGCCGTCCCTGAATGGTATTTTACCTTATCGCCCTTGCATGAACTGGCAATCCGAAAAGAAGAAGGGAAGATTTATCTCAGGCCCGATGCCCAGCCTGACTTAATTGACACGAGCAGCTATAAAAATGGAGTAGCAATCACTCTAGCAATCTTCGCGGCGAGTGGTTTCTATCTGGCTTATTGCTTTGGGTTATTTCCCTGGGTAAACCAGCGGAAGCATTTTAATAAAGCCTGTAAAAAAATGTCTGTACTTACCCGGCAACAACTCGACCAAGCATTAACAGCAATACATCAAGCCATTAACGACACCTACAGCAAGCCATTGTTTAAGCATGGCTTGGCTGATTTTTATGCCCAGCAACCGGAGTTTAAAAATCTAGCCGACCAGATAGATTGGTTTTTTGCTTTTTCTGACCGCTATTTTTTTACTGACAGGAAATATTGCACTGAGGAGGAATTTTTCCAGTTGAAAGCACTTTGCATTGACTGCCGTAAAATTGAGCGGGGTGGGGTTTGATGACCAATGCCGTTAAGTTAAGAAAAATAGCTCCCTCTCCTGCTGGAGAGGGTTGGGGTGAGGAGAATCAAAATAAGGAAAAATGCCTTCAAATTCCCCCTCATCCTAGGGGGCGTTCTCATTTAAGCCAAATCAAAATGCTGGCTAGGCTGAGCAGGGTCATATAATTAACCGCCAACCGCTCGTAGCGAGTGGCGACGCG
>JAYVGW010000322.1:0-3868 GCA_043771735.1 Methyloglobulus sp. | reverse complement strand
CCGGCTCTTAAGTTGTTTTCCCTGCAAATGGCTGTCTATGACGGCTCGCATCAACATTTTTGCTTCACTTAACACGCCAGGATTATCGAACCGTCTTTGTTCGATTGCCAGTAACGCTAAACCTGAGAACTGCCCTTTCAAATCTTCCACTAGGCCATCATCCTTATTAAACGCATATTTTTTATTTGAAGCTATCGGTTTTCCATAGCATAAATCATAGCTTAGGTTAACACCGTAGCCGATATTGTCCATAAGGTTCAATTCAAACCCGCGCAACGCCGCTTCAATCTGGCCCCCTTGCGCCAACCGTGACAAACATGCTTGGTAATCCTGAAAGACTTCTGGGTGCGGATCGTCCTTGTGCAGGAAATTTGACACCAGCTCATTGACATAAAAGCCACAATACAACGCCAAACCGGGCAATTCATTGGGCAAACCTAGCATTTCGGCATCTGTCAGCGTCCTTAAATCGGATTTGCCGACATAGGATAGCGACAATGCCACGAAAGGCCGCAATATCCCGGCGGTTTTGGACTTAGCCTTCCGCACACCTTTCGCTATCAGGGAAATCCGGCCTGAATCCCGAGTTAATGCATCAATAAGTAGGCTGGATTCGCGGTAATTTTGCTGGTGGAGGATGAAAGCAGGCTGCGAATGGACGGCAGTATCACTCATTAAAACCTAAGCTTAGTAAAGCACGTTCGTTATCCGACCAGCCTTTTTTAACTTTGACCCAAAGTTTTAAAAACACTTTTTGGCCAATTAACTTTTCCATGTCTGCCCGGGCATCCATGCCGACTTTCTTCAGCATTTCGCCTTCCGTGCCGATGACGATGCTTTTTTGGGAGGCACGTTCCACCCAGATCACGATATAAATTTTTGTGACATGCGGCAGTTCTTCGTAGAGTTCGACCTGTACGGTCAGCGAATAAGGCAACTCATCACCCAAACGCCGCGTGAGTTTTTCCCTGACGACTTCGGCACATAAAAACCGTTCAGTCCTATCCGTCACTTGGTCTTCAGGATAAATCAGCTCGCTTTCAGGCAACAACGTAAGCAATGTATTTTCAAGCTGCTCAAGATTAATGCCTTTTAATGCGGAAATAGGCAGCAAGCCTTTAAATGGAAAACGCTTTTGGGCTTGGTCAAAAAAAGCCAATATGTCTGCTTTGTCTTTTATCTTATCGACCTTATTGACCGCCAAAATAACCGGTAGGCCAGCCTGTTCCAGTTTTTTCAGTATAATGTCGTCGTATTCATGCCACACCAGCCCATCAATAAGCCAGACGATAACATCAACACCTAATAAAGTGGTATCAGCGGTGCGGTTTAAATACCGGTTTAGCGCCCTTTGTTCGCCGTGGTGCATACCTGGCGTATCCAGATAGATGACTTGCCCTTTTTCCGACGTGCTAATGCCGAGTATTCGATGGCGGGTTGTTTGCGGCTTTCGGGAGGTGATGCTGATTTTTTGCTTCAGCAAATGGTTCATCAACGTTGACTTACCCACATTCGGGCGGCCAATCAAAGCCACGTAACCACAATTCATGCACTGTCCTTTTGGAGTTTGGCGAGCATCATTTCTGCCGCCGATTGCTCGGCTTTTTTTCTGGAAACCCCAGTCCCTACACAAGATTCCGCAATCAATGCGACACTGCATTTAACCTTGAACGTCTGCTCGTGCGCCAAGCCGGACATATCTATCAAGGTATAGTCGGGAAGCTGCATTTTCTTGGCTTGCATCAATTCCTGTAATTGTGTCTTGGGATCTTTTTGCCAGTTTTCCGCAGACAACGCTTGCAATTTATCCGTAAAAATCTGGATGATCCATTCCTGGCAACGGACTATACCCTGGTCTTTAAACAGTGCGCCCATAATGGCTTCGAGCGCATCCGATAATATCGAGTCGCGGCGGAAGCCACCACTTTTTAACTCACCTGAACCTAAATACAAATAATCGCCCAGTTGATGTTTCCGCGCCAGTTCTGCCAGTGAAGATTCATTGACAAGGCTGGCCCGCAACCGGCTTAAAGTGCCTTCATCGACCCCAGGAAAACTATCGTACAACTTTTGGGCAATAACGAAACCTAAGATGGCATCGCCTAAAAATTCCAAACGTTCATTATTATGCGCCCCAGCGCTACGATGCGTTAATGCCGTGATAAAAAGCTGGGGTTGATCAAATGCCAAGCCCAGTTTTTTACACAAGGTTTCGGGCTTTTTTATCACTCCTTGCCGACCTCAACAACATCATCGAACTGGACCAAAACGCTGGCATTGCCCACTATTTTTTCCACAACTTCATAATTCGCTTGGACTTTTAAGTAATTTCCCCGCTTGATTATCTTAACGTCCTGCGCCTTGAGATCAGAGACGTAATTCATATTAAAGCGCTTATCCAGGCTGGCCCTGATTTCAGCTTCACTGAGGGTTGCAACATCGGTCATTTGCTCAATCGCAGCCAAGGCGCTCTTGACCTTACTGTGGTCAAGATAGATAGGGCCTACTTTCATGGCTAAAAGGACGAAAAAACCGAAGATACCCAACATAAAAATAAGGGTAATCAGTGTATAACCCTGCTGAGGTTTGGACAGTGTATTCATCATGACTCCGGCATTCAATTCAAAAAATAGCGTATTTTATGTTGTCAGCATACCGGTAAGTGTAGCCTATTTTAAAACTGTGCCAATACGACCGAAACCGATACCTTTGTCTTCCCAATCCCAACTCATCCAGATAAAAAATGCCTTACCCACCAAATTTTCTTCAGGGACAGTCCCCCAATAACGGCTATCGTTACTGTTGTCACGGTTATCGCCCATGACAAAATAATTGCCCGCTGGAATAACATAAGTAAATTCCACCGTCGGCGATCCATTACGGACTAAAATACTGTGTTCCACACCCGTCAAGTTTTCTTCAAAGTGTTCGTTGCCCGTCATATCCTGGCCTTGCCCCACGCCTTGGTAAATACCCAGCGATGCCTGGTTAACCGGCGTACCGTTGATAGTCAGCCGTTTATCTTTATACACTAACTTATCGCCCGGCAAGCCGATCACCCGTTTGATGTAATCCACCGCCGGATCTTTGGGAAAGCGGAACACCACGATGTCGCCACGTTTAGGCTCTCCCAGTTCTATGATTTTTTTGTTGATGACCGGTATGCGTATCCCGTAGGCGAATTTATTGACCAGCAGGAAATCACCGATCAGCAAGGTGGGCATCATAGAGGCGGAAGGTATGCGGAACGGCTCTGCCAAAAACGACCGTAGCAGGAAAACGATCAGGACGATAGGGAAAAATGACCGTGCATATTCAACCACAATCGGTTCATTTTTTTCATCAAACTCGCGCCCTTGTGACTTAAGGAAGAGCAAATAACTGCCCCAAATAACACCCGTCACCAAACTGGCAACGAAAAGAAAAAATGAAAAATCATAGTCCATAGGGATTTTTTCCAAGCAATTGAATGTGATGCGTATTATTCTTTGTTAAGTTGTAGTACTGCCAAAAATGCTTCTTGTGGTATTTCGATATTGCCGACCTGCTTCATCCGCTTCTTACCGGCCTTTTGTTTTTCCAGCAGTTTTTTCTTTCGGCTAATGTCGCCGCCATAACATTTGGCGGTGACATTTTTCCGCATCGCCTTGACCGTCGATCGGGCAATGACCTTGGAACCGATAGCGGCCTGTATCACCACTTCATACATTTGCCTTGGGATCAGCTCTTTCATTTTTTCCACCAGATCCCGGCCACGGTTGTTGCTCAGGTCACGGTGTACGATGATGGACAAGGCATCGACCTTGTCAGCATTAATCAACACGTCTAATTTAACGAGCGGCGCTTCCTGGAAACGCAAAAACTCGTA
>JAYVGW010000321.1:0-34487 GCA_043771735.1 Methyloglobulus sp. | reverse complement strand
AACAGTAACGTGATGTAGATGATTGAATACCAAAACGTTTTCATGGCGGTTTTGGCATCTTTATTCCGCATCATCAACACGGCAAAATAGATGAATCCTGCGCCTAACAGAATTGCCGAAGCCAAGTAAATCAGCCCACTCATGCCCGTCAAATAAGGCAATAGTGTGACAAAGAACAACAGGACGGCGTAAAGCAATATATGCAAACGGGTAAATTCGACACCATGCGTGACGGGGAGCATCGGTATATTGACCAGCGCATATTTCTCCTGTTTAGCAATGGCTAATGGCCAAAAATGCGGCGGTGTCCAGATAAAAATAATCGCCACCAGCAACAAGGCATGGGGATGCACCTCGCCCGTGATCGCACACCAACCGAGCAGCGGCGGCATCGCGCCAAACGCGCCACCAATAACGATATTCTGCGGAGTGGCCCGTTTAAGCCAAAGCGTATAAATGATGGCGTAACCGAATAGCGACACAAACGTAAGCATGGCGGTTAGCATATTGACCTTCAATATCAACACCAGCATCGAAGTTACGCCCAAAACAGAAGCAAAAGCAATGACATCCGACGATTTTAGGTAATGCTTAGGCAAAGGCCGATGCGGATTGAGGATACCGTCTATTTTTTGGTCGATCAGATGGTTGATTGCTGCCGCCGATGCTGCCGCCAGCCCAATCCCTATGACACCGTAGACAACCTTATCCCAAGACGGCATCCCAGGCACAGCCAACAACATGCCTACAATAGCCGTAAACAGCATCTCTGCAACCACGTTGGGCTTACACAGCTCTAGGTAGCTTTTCCAGGATGAGGGGGCTGTGACGGTTTGGGTTGTCATTATTTAAGTGATCTACTGAATCAATGTGTCGTTAATCGGTACAAACCAAGAGCAAAGTTGAAACAATCTTTTTATTTTTGATTTACTGAATACGCCCCAAACTTCACCGTGAAATGGGTTATCTCTTAAAGGATCATAACCGACTTTGAAGCCTTCAATCCGTAGCTGATCTGCTTCAAAACGGATTGAACCCATCCAGCGTGGAGTAGTGACAAAGGTCTTTGCATCAAGTCCAGCTTCTTCAATTTGTTGTTGTAGATCAACAGATAATCCGCCGTTGTGTCCTGACGAAGGGTTTAATACGGCAGATGAAAGACGTTTGCCACCAATTTTCGGATCAAAAACAATCTGTTGCTCTGACACCCTGCGAATTATTCCGTCATTTGGCAGAACTCCTTCATGGTCATGGGGAATAACCGCCCCATTGTCATCACGCGGCGGCGGCGTTAATGCCAAGTGGCGACTCCGTTATCGCTTTCACCCATTCGGCTACTTTAAAAAAGTCGTTTTTTAATTGTAGCTCTTCACCTTCTGATTTGTCGTTGGCATTCCAATACCACACATTCACTTTATTGGCCCTTTCTACATGCAATTCTAAGTCCCCATTCAAAGTGTGCCACTCAACCTGGAGGTCGCCTGAATAACCTGGAACAATTTGCGGAGCTTCTGTATTCCATGTACATATTTTTTCTAACATGCTAAGTGCAAAGGCCGCGTTCTCGAAGCTTACCGGAATACCCCGATAGCCGTCCCAACCAGATTCAAGCTGAATAAGTTCTTCAAGCCTAGCGATAACTTTTTCTCGCCAAATGCTAATGGGCTCAGATAATGTCATCCTGAGAATTGGCTCAGCTTTCTTCGAAGTAGGTCTGTGAAATAGACTAATATTAGTGCCGATCATTTTATCCGACCCCATTTTTCATGCGCTTTATCTGTTGTTAACTCAGAAAATCGACAAACAATTAAATCGCGTCCTTTTTTTATGAATTCAAGCGCTGAATTAATAGTGTTGCTCTCAGGTGTACCTCGAACTGTAAGTGTAAATAAGATCATCCACTTGGCTTCTTGTGTTATTCCTAACGATGTCTCACAAATTAATCGACCGATGGGGTTATTGCTTCTGTCATTTAGAACCTCGCTAAAGCGTAAATTGAAATCATCTAACATCATTTTTTCATCGCTGACGTAATTTAGCCAATCCGAAAAATTTTTAATTCCATCAGCATCTGTAATATGGTTTATGTAGCTGATTTCACATTGGTTAATTAGGAGTTCTTGAGATTCTAAACTGCCTACGTAATTTTGAAATTTATTGAGTTCCGCTTCAAACCGTTCACTCATCGACTCAAATCGAGGATATTCATTAGATTGATCGCCGATTTTACGCCAATTATGTAAAAATCTGTTTTGCTGAAATTGGATTAGTTCATCACCTTTTGGGGTTAAAAACCAAAATCTGTTATGCAAAAAGCTTCCTGTTCCAAAATTTAGATGACTAATTACTGTACCCTGCGAAGGCAAACCAAAGACTTCAAAATTTGGTTGAAGTGGCATTTGCTCTTGGACGTGTGGGTAATCTTCACGAAACAATTCCCACACTTCCCCAGCAAATATTTGTTGATATCCTTTTGGCTGACTAAATTGAACGCCAAGCACTACCTCACTTAAAGGAGGTTTTTTAAAATCTGGCAAATAATCTGGTCTATTTAAAGTTTTTGGCACAGGCTTTATTTAGCTAAGAAATCATAATAGACAACATTTTACATAAATAGTTGGCTTAATTATAGAACTAAACATGTAATTGCTTGATTAAGCAGGGTATACAGTTTTCACAATTCGGTTATCCTATAGAATACAGTGAACCTATGATTATTCAAACAGTCCGAAGCGCTAACATTAACAATAACGAGGGAGTTATGAAGGCAAGATTACTAATGGCAATGTTGTGTTTGCCGATATTGTCCGCCAACGCGGAACCTAAAGCTACCGAACACGTACTGGCCAATGGCCTGAAAGTGTTGGTCAAAGAAGACCATCGCTCCCCCGTGGTGGTGTCGCAAGTCTGGTATAAAGTCGGTTCCAGCTATGAGCCGGGCGGCATTACCGGTATTTCGCACATGCTGGAACACATGATGTTCAAGGGTACAGACAAACACGCTGTTGGCGAATTTTCAAGGATTATTGCCGAAAACGGCGGCGATGAAAATGCGTTTACGGGGCAAGACTATACCGCCTATTTCCAAACGATGGCAGCCGATAAGCTGGAAGTCAGCATGGAATTGGAAGCCGACCGGATGCGTAACCTGCATTTGTTGCCGGAAGAGCTGAAAAAAGAACTCCAGGTCGTCACCGAAGAACGCCGGATGCGCACCGAAGACAACCCCCAGGGCAAAATGCAGGAACACTTCAATGCAATGGCATTCAGCAGCAGCCCTTATAAACATCCTGTGATCGGCTGGCCTGCCGATATTGCCAATTACACCGTGGCAGACGCACAAGATTGGTACCAACGCTGGTATGCGCCGAATAACGCAACCTTAGTTGTCGTTGGTGATGTCAAAGCAGCAGATGTATTCGCATTGACTGAAAAATATTTTTCCCCGCTCAAACCCAGCGACATCAAACCCCTGAAACCACAAACCGAAATAGAGCAACTGGGCTTACGCAGGATGACGGTGAAAGTCCCTGCCAAACTGCCCTCCATCGTCATGGGTTACAAGGTTCCGGTATTGAAAACCGCCGAAAAGGAATGGGAAGCCTACGCGCTGGAAGTGTTGGCTGGTGTGTTGGATGGCGGCAGCAGCGCCCGCCTCAGCTCAGGCTTGGTACGTGGCAAGCAAATCGCCGTAGCCGCCGGTGCAGGTTATGGGCTGACCTCACGATTGGCCGATTTGTTCCAACTGGAAGCCACCCCCGCAGAAGGCAAAACCTTGGAACAAATGGAAACGGCATTAAAAGCGGAAGTCACCAAACTGCAAGACAACCTGATCAGTGAGGAAGAATTAAGCCGGATTAAAGCGCAAGTGTTAGCCAGTGCCGTGTTCGAGCGGGACTCGAATTTTTACCAAGCCATGCAGCTTGGCATGTTGGAAACCGTAGGACTTGGCTGGCAAAGGGCGGATGAATATGTCGCCAAAGTCAACCAAGTGACTGCCGCACAGGTTCAGCAGGTCGCCAAGAAATACTTGGTAGACGACCACCTAAGCATCGCTTATCTGGAACCACAAGCCATTAACCAAACGACCACTGGCACAAAAACAAAAGGAGGTGTGCAATGAGTTTTAAAATAATCGGATTTATCTTGCTGGTTTCTAGTCCATTAAGCTTTGCCGCTGCCCAAATTGAACACTGGCAAACTTCACAAGGTAGCCGCGTTTACTTCGTACAGGCAGATGCTTTGCCGATGGTCGATATTCAAGTCGTTTTTGATGCCGGTAGTGCTAGGGATGGACAACAATTCGGCCTTGCCGCGCTAACTTCTGCATTGCTCGATACCGGTGCAGGCCAATGGAATGCCGACCAAATCGCGCAACGCTTTGAAAGTGTAGGCGCTAACTTTAGCACGGGCGTTACCAGCGACATGGCTACGCTTTCCTTACGAACGCTTACAGAACCCGCCTTGTTTGATAAAGCCTTGGAAACCATGCACATCATCCTTACCAAGCCCAAATTTAACAGAGCGGATTTTTTACGTGACCGAGGCCGCACTCTAGCGGCCATCAAACAACGTGAGGAATCCCCCGCAGAAGTCGCCAGTGAAGCATTTTCTAATAAGCTCTACGGCACACATCCTTATGCCCATCCCGATTCGGGTGTCATGGAAACCGTCAGCAAATTCAGGGTGGCTGACCTCGCACAATTTTACAAGAAATATTACGTCAGCAGCAACGCCATAGTCGTCATCGTAGGTAACTTGAGCAAAGAACAAGCGGGGCAAACCGCCGAAGACCTACTTACGGACTTACCCCTTGGGCAACAACCGGAAGCGATTCCCGATGTCATCATGCCTACGCAGGCCAGTACACAACATATCGAATTTCCTTCAACACAAACCCATGTTCTGGTCGGCATGCCCGGCACATGGCGTAAAGACCCCGATTATTTCAACTTGTACGTAGGCAACCACATCTTGGGCGGCAGCGGCCTCGTCTCCAAGATGTTTAGCGAAGTACGTGAAAAACGTGGATTGGCGTACAGCGCGTCCAGTGCGTTCTCGCCCATGCTGAAACCGGGGCCTTTCGTCGTCAGCCTGCAAACCCGCAACGACCAAACCAAGCAAGCGCTGGAAGTGCTTAACACGACGTTGGCGGATTTCATCAACAAAGGCCCGACCCAAGCCGAACTGGATGCGGCCAAGAAAAACATCATCGGCGGCTTCCCCATGCGTTTTGATACCAACAAGGAACTGGCAGGCTATGTCGCAATGATTGGGTTTTATGATATGCCGCTGGATTATCTGGATACCTTCCGGCAAAAAATCGAGGAAACCACTATCGCCACCATCACCGCTGCCTTAAAGCGCAAGGTGAACACCGCGCTTTTGCAAACCGTCACTGTCGGCAACAGCGCGGCGGACAATGCTCAAAAACCAAATTAGGATCATCGGCGGCGAGTGGCGTAGCCGCCAGCTTACCTTTTACGATAGTACCGGACTTAGGCCAACACCGGCGCGAGTTCGGGAAACCTTGTTCAACTGGCTACAATACGACATCCCCGGTAGCCGCTGCCTGGACTTATACGCAGGTAGCGGCGCATTGGGCTTTGAAGTCGCCTCGCGCGGTGCAAGTTCAGTAATTCAGGTCGAAAACAACCCCGAAGCCTGCCGCGCCTTAAAAGAAAACGCCGTCAAGCTGTCCACCAACCGAATCAAAATCATTCAAAGCGATGTATACCGTTACCTGGCAGGCGATGCCGAACCCTTCGATATCGTCTTCCTCGACCCGCCTTTTGGCCTAAACTTGGCGACGCAAACCTGCCAATGGCTGGAAGATAAAGGCTGGTTAAACCGCCATGCAAAAATTTATGTGGAAGCAGAAAGTAAGCAGGCGTTTCTTGATGAGTTGCCGGAGAATTGGCGGCTTTTAAAAAGCAAAACGGCGGGGGAAGTGGGTTATCGTTTGTTTGAGAGAAAAAAGTTTTAGACCAATCCATCCTCTGGCGAATCAAAATAAAGTATTGCGCCCACCGATGCGGGAACCGGTTTCAAGCTAATTGTCGAGGTAGCGATACAATATTTTAAATTCCCCTCACCCAACCCTCTCTTTCTGGAGAGGGCTATTAGGGCTACGCCACATCTAATTCAATTTTCCATGACACTGCTTAAACTTCTTCCCTGACCCGCACGGACAAGGGTCATTGCGGCCTACTTTGTTGCTTTCCCTTACGAAAGGTTGGGTGGGTGCAGCTGGCATTTCTTCAAGGGCGGCTTCGGGGTCGTATTCACCCAAAGCCGACACCTCGGCATGTTCATAGTGCAGCTCCCTGGGGGCTTGCATTTGCTCGTCCATCGCCTGGATGTCTTCTTCTTGTCTGACTTGTACCCTGAACAGGATTCGGGTGACTTCGTACTTGATGTGGTCAAGCAGGCTGGTAAACATGTCGAAAGCTTCGCGCTTGTATTCCTGCTTGGGATCTTTTTGCGCATAGCCCCTAAGGTGTATGCCCTTACGCAGGTAATCCATTGCCGTAAGATGTTCTTTCCAACTGTTGTCCAGCACTTGCAGCATGACGGACTTTTCAAAGTGCCTCATGACTTCTGAGGTCATTTGCTGCTCTTTTTGATTATATAGCTGCCCCAAAGCCTCAATAATCCGCGTACGCAAGGCTGCTTCTTGCAGTTTTTTGTCTTGGTCTAGCATTTTTTGGATCGGGACTTCGGTATTGAATTCCTGGTAGAGATGTTCTTCAAGGCCCTTGATATTCCACTGCTCTTCCATGGTTTTGGGCGGGATATACTGGGTGATGAGGTTATTCACGACATCTTTACGTATTTCGACGATGATGTCGGAAATATCCTTGGCTTCCATTAACTCATTACGCTGCGCATAGACCACTTTACGCTGGTCATTGGCGACATCGTCATAAGCGAGGATTTCTTTACGGATGTCGAAATTGCGGTTTTCGACCTTACGTTGGGCGTTTTCGATGGAACGGGTTACCCAAGGATGCTCTATGGCCTCACCATTGCCCATACCCAGTTTTTGCATCAGGCCAGCGACACGGTCGGAGGCGAAAATGCGCATCAAGTCATCTTGCAGTGCCAAATAAAAGCGTGAAGAACCTGGATCGCCCTGACGGCCGGAACGACCGCGCAATTGGTTATCAATACGGCGGGATTCGTGGCGTTCGGAGCCGATCACATGCAAGCCACCAGAAGCGATGACTTGGTTGTGACGTTCCAGCCATTCACCTTTGACCCTATCCTTGTCCGCACCACTTGCATCAGGGCCTAACGCCGCTAATTCAGCATCCAGGTTGCCACCCAGCACGATGTCAGTACCGCGACCGGCCATGTTGGTGGCTATCGTCACCGCACCGGGCATACCGGCTTGTTGCACAATGTGCGCCTCGCGTTCGTGTTGCTTGGCATTTAGCACCTCGTGCCTGACACCCAGTTTATTCAACAAAACCGACACCCGCTCGGAATTCTCGATGGAAGTTGTCCCTACCAGGACTGGCTGTCCGCGCTGGACGCATTGTTTGATGTCTTCTGCGACGGCGTTATATTTTTCGTCGGCTGTCAGGTAAACCATATCGCCCAAATCCTTGCGGATCATTTTCCGGTGCGTGGGTATGACGACCACTTCTAGGCCATAAATCTTGTTCAGCTCGAATGCTTCGGTATCAGCCGTACCGGTCATGCCAGACAGTTTTTCGTATAAGCGGAAATAGTTCTGGAAGGTAATCGAGGCCATCGTTTGGTTTTCATTTTGGATTGAGGCGCGTTCTTTCGCTTCAATCGCCTGATGTAAACCCTCTGACCAGCGCCGCCCAGGCATAATACGACCCGTAAATTCGTCAACAATAATGACTTGATCGTTTTGTACAATGTAATCGACATCACGCTTGAACAAGGTGTGGGCGCGCAAGGATGCGCTTAAATAGTGCATCAAGCGGATATTGGTGGCATCGTACAGGCTGGTGCCTTCGGTCATTAATCCATGATCCACCATTAAGAGTTCTACGTGTTCATGGCCTTTTTCAGTCAAATGGGCTTGGCGTTCCTTTTCATCAACCCAGTAATCGCCATTGCCTTGCTCTTTTTCCTGTCGGATCAGGTGCGGAATGATAGCATTGGCTTTAACGTAAACTTCGGTGCTTTCTTCCGTCGGGCCGGAAATAATCAGCGGAGTCCGTGCCTCATCAATCAGGATGGAATCGACCTCATCGATAATAGCAAAATTCAATCCACGCTGGACTTTTTGTTCCAGGTTGAAGGCCATATTGTCGCGTAGGTAATCAAACCCGAACTCATTGTTAGTGCCGTAAGTGATGTCTGCGGCATAAGAGGTTTTCCGTTCATCGTGTTCCATCTGGCTGATAATAACGCCTGTGGTTAACCCTAAGAAGCTGTACAACCTGCCCATCCACTCGGAATCGCGTTTGGCGAGGTAATCGTTGACGGTAACGACGTGAACACCGTGTCCAGGTAAGGCATTGAGATACGCCGCTAAGGTCGCCATCAAAGTCTTGCCTTCACCGGTTTTCATTTCGGCGATCTTGCCGTCATTAAGGATCATTCCGCCGATAAACTGGACATCAAAATGGCGCATCCCAAAAACGCGCGAAGAGGCTTCCCTGACTGCGGCAAAGGCTTCTGGGATGAGGCTGTCTAACTTTTCACCTCTATTTAAACGATTACGAAACTCTTGGGTTTTGGCTTTCAAGGCTTCATCAGACAGTTTTTCATATTCCGAACTTAAGGCATTAATCCTTTTGACCAGCTTCCTCTTTTTCTTAACAAGCCTGTCATTGCGGCTTCCAAAAACAAATCTAACCAGCTTGTTCAGCATGTGTATTTCCGATGTAAATTGAATCAAACCGTTGATTATATACTGTCTGACATATTAGGTACATAAAACAGCCACTGTTCTAAATACAAAAGCTGTTGTTTATCCTACAAAGATATAGCAAAAGCCTTTTAATGAACTTTACTTGATAATCAATCCGTTTGTGTGTGTTGAGCTAAGGGGGTGATATTTTCAAGTTGAGCGTACAATTAACCTTAAAGATATGTTCAGTAATCTCTTAATCTAAAACGTTCTATGCAAAAATCATCAGTTAATAAACGATTTATAAAGCTAATTATTTTGATTTTACTGGCCATTTGCTCAGCTTTTCTACAATCTAATCGAGCTAGTTTTGGGCTTAAGCCCCTAACACAAAGCGCGAGTTCTGACCTAACAGACTTGGCTACTTTTAAGAAAGCGTTCGATAATCAGCAAAGCAATATCCAAGTAAAACAGGCGGGGCGAATAGCAAAAGTACTGCGGGATGACGACCATGGGCTACGGCACCAGCGCTTTGTAGTCCAGCTAGATTCTGGGCAGAAAATCCTGATCGCACACAATGTTGATCTAGCGGCTAAAGTAGAGGGCTTAAAAGAAGGTGCCGTTATTTCTTTTTCTGGCGAGTACGAATGGAATAACAAAGGCGGTGTCGTGCATTGGACGCACCGCGACCCGAAAGGCTTGCACCCTGGCGGATGGTTGCTCTATAACAATCGGAAATACGATTGACGGGGGATTTTGGGCAATAAAAAAGCCGCAGCCCCACCACAAACTGTGATTGGGCTGCGGCTAATTGATATTTTAATTAGGCGAGAGTTACTTCTTCTGCCTGTGGGCCTTTTTGGCCTTGTGTGATAGTGAAGTTTACTTTTTGGCCTTCATCCAGAGATTTAAAGCCGCCGCCGCTGATATTGCGGTAATGGACGAAAACGTCAGGGCCGCTTTCTTGTTGAATAAAACCAAAACCTTTTTCTGCGTTAAACCATTTAACTGTACCAGTTGTCATGTGTGTTCCTTTTTGTATAGAGTAATTAAAGCCGTTAGGCCGATGGAGCTGGGAAATTTGAAAATCACTTAATGACAAACAGGACGAGTAATACTGAAAACTTCGTAGAGATAAGCATAGCGGTAAATCAATTTCAAGCTGGTGAGAGTGTATAGGGATGTCGATGCGATGTCAATGACTTGTTAAGGTTAAGCAATATTCCTTAGGTTTGTAATTATTCAATAAGATCAATTAATTTGCTTGTGCAGTTAATCTAGGAGCCAAATCCGATACGGCAGATATCTAAGGCAGGGCAGGGTAACGGCTAACATAATCTGTTTATGCCCTTGGCAAATTCGGCTATGATCCCGCAAAAGCGATGACTTCTTAAGCCACCAGATGAAAGACAACACAAAACCCCTTAAAGCAGTTTTATCTTACCCGAACAAAACGATTGCGTTGCTTCGCCTGCAAATCAACCAACAATTAGACATCTTGGGGCACGTTAAGGCCGCTTTGCCACAAGAATTGGCTAGCCATGCTTTACATTGCCTTTTTAATGACAAAAACCCCAATAACAAAAAACTGCTCATTTACACGGACTCTGCCATCTGGGCTTCCCAATTACGGTTTTATGGCAAAGCAATAATTGCGGCTATTGGATCTGTTGCCCCATATCCCGTATCCGTATTACAAGTTAAGGTCATGAACGTGCCGGAAACTGAAAATACCGGCAATAAACGCATTGCCGCTATTCCTTCCCAGACAGTAGCCGATGAGATTCTAAACCATAGCCTCATGGCAACCGATCCACAACTTAAGCAAGCATTAGGCAGGCTCAGTTCAACCCTGGCACGTTTACGTGGCAAAAATAGCTGACCCTTAAGCAGCAGATCGAGGAGTTTCAGCAGATTGCATAAAAGAAATTGGTGCTTGCCCTTCATCGTCAAAAGTGATCTTTTCCCAAGCATCGGTGTCTGCCAGTAACGTCCTAAGCAGCTTGTTATTTAGCCCGTGACCTGATTTGTAGCCGGTAAATTGACCGATCAAGCTATGTCCTAAGAGATAAAGGTCACCAATCGCATCAAGGATTTTGTGCTTAACGAATTCGTCGGCATAACGCAAGCCGTCTTCGTTGAGTATTTTACTGTCATCCACCACGATCGCATTATCCAGGCTACCGCCCAAGGCAAGATTGTTTTGCCTGAGCATTTCAATATCTTTCATAAAGCCGAAAGTCCTGGCCCGGCTAACTTCCTTTACAAACGTGGTTGATGAGAAATCCATCGTCGCCGTTTTGACGTTATCTGCAAAAGCGGGATGCTCGAAATCTATGGTAAAGGTTACCTTGAAGCCGTCAAATGGCTCAAAAGCCGCCCATTTATCGCCGTCGTCAACCCGTACGCTGTGCTTGATGCGGATGTATTGTTTGGGGCAATCCTGCTCTTCAACGCCTGCCGACTGCAATAAAAATACAAAAGGCCCTGCGCTCCCGTCCATAATGGGGACTTCGGCGGCGCTGACATCAATGATTGCGTTATCGATACCTAGCCCCGCAAAAGCAGAGAGCAAATGCTCTATCGTCGATATTTTTGTATTCCCTGAAACCAAAGTGGTCGAGAGTACCGTTTCGCCGACATTACCAGGTGTTGCCTGAATCGTGACCGGGAATTCCAAATCCACACGACGGAACCTAATTCCGGTGTTGGGCTCTGCCGGGCGCAAGGTTAAATACACCTTTTCGCCAGTATGTAGCCCTACGCCGGTCGCTCTAATCGTGTTTTTTAAGGTTCGCTGTTTGATCATATCGTAAGCCAAGTAAGTGGGGCAAAAGGCAATATTATCACATTCAGCCCCAATGTAAGGTAGCAAACCATAAACTACTAGTCTGCCTGCCGTCTTAAAAAGGCCGGAATGTCCAAGTAATCCAAATCCGTGTCTTTCTTGGGTTGTGCGCCAAACCTTGTTTCCCTGGTTTCAGGCCTGTTTTGGCGCATGACTGTCGGCTTATCCAGCACACCATAGTTTATTTCGCCAGCGGCTGCTTTATGCATTAACCGATCCGATGTCCTGATGATTTGTGCACGCGGCAAGCCCATTCCGGTGGCAACAACGGTGACTTTTATTTCATCGCCCAAGGTTGAATCAATCGCTGTGCCTATTTTAATGACGGCATCTTCTGAGGCAAATTCATGGACAATATTACCCACTTCATTAAACTCGGCAATGCCCATGTCAGCGGCTGAAATGTTAACTAATATCCCGCGCGCACCTTGCAAATTGATGTCTTCCAATAATGGGCAAGCGATGGCTTTTTCTGCCGCTTCCCGTGCGCGGTTTTCGCCTTTGGCAGTACCTGTACCCATGATGGCAGCACCCATGCCTGACATTACCGTCCTGACATCAGCAAAATCGACGTTAATCATGCCAGGATGGACGATTAAATCAGTAATACCTTGCACGGCATCCAACAACACGTCATTCGCCGCTTTAAACGCATTCATCAAAGACGCATTTTTTCCTAATACCGGCAACAGCTTCTCATTGGGTATGGTAATGACCGAATCAACGTACTTTTCAAGTTCGGCAATGCCTTGCTCGGCCACCGCCATTTTCTTTTTGCCTTCAAAGGAGAAGGGTTTAGTGACAACCGCCACTGTCAATATACCCATCTCCCTGGCAATTTCGGCGATCACCGAAATGGCTCCGGTGCCTGTGCCACCGCCCATGCCAGCCGTCAAAAACACCATGTCCGCACCGGTAATGACTTCCTTGATGCGATCCTTGTTTTCTACCGCAGCTTGCTTGCCAATTTCTGGGTTTGTCCCTGCGCCTAAGCCCTTGGTCAGTTCAACACCTAGCTGGATGATGGTGCTGGTGTTCAATTTCCTGAGCGCTTGTGCATCTGTGTTTGCACAAATAAATTCAACGCCTTCAATATGGCAATCAACCATGTGGTTGACGGCGTTACCGCCGCCGCCGCCGACACCGATAACTTTGATTATCGCGTTTTCACTGCACATATCCATTAATTCATATTTCATAATTACCACCTCTGATAAGATTTGCTATTGTTTAAAAATTTCCCTGAAACCAACTTTTCACTTTTTCAAAAAAGCCTAAATCCTCTGGATCAACACTCCTGATCCCACCTTGATGCTCCTTCCCATACATTAACAACCCGACTCCAGTCGAGTGGATTGGATTTTTTACCACTTCTGTCAAACCGCTAACATTTTGTGGCACCCCCATACGCACCGGCATATGGAAAATTTCTTCCGCTAACTCTATTAGCCCCATGACCTTAGAGCTACCGCCAGTCAATACGATGCCGGCAGCAATCAACTCTTCATAACCACTGCGCCTTAGCTCTGACTGCACGAGCAACATGAGTTCTTCATATCGTGGCTCGATAATCTCGGCCAGATTTTGTGTGGAGATTTTCCGTGGTGGCCTATCGCCAATGCTAGCTACTTCAATAACCCCATCAACGCTGGCCAATTGGGTTAGCGCACAAGCATAGTTGCGTTTGATTTCCTCGGCATTGACGGTAGGTGTCCGCAAAGCCACGGCAATATCGTTAGTCACCTGGTCGCCAGCTATGGGGATGACAGCAGTATGCTTAATCGCCCCTTCTGCAAAAATGGCAATGTCCGTGGTGCCGCCGCCGATGTCGATTAAACAAACCCCCAGATCTTTTTCGTCTTCCGTTAACACAGAATTGCAGGAAGCCAGTTGTTCCAGCACAATGTCTTCAACTTCCAGGCCGCAACGCCGGATACATTTGATGATGTTTTGCGACGCACTGACACTGCCGGTCACCATGTGGACCCTGGCCTCCAGGCGTATGCCCGACATGCCGATAGGTTCCTTGATGCCATCCTGGAGGTCGATAATGAATTCTTGCGGCAGGATGTGTAGGATCTTCTGGTCTGCGGGGACGGCAACTGCACGGGCGGAATCAATTACCCGGTCTATATCGTACTGGGTGACTTCCTTATCTTTTATAGCCACGACTCCGTGCGAATTCAGGCTACGGATATGGCTGCCAGCAATGCCTGCAAACACAGATTTAATCTGGCATCCTGCCATCAATTCGGCTTCCTCAATGGCGCGCTGGATGGATTGCACCGTCGATTCCAGGTTGACCACCACGCCTTTTTTCAGGCCACGGGAAACCGTCGAACCTATCCCTATGACTTCCAGGTTACCGTCGCTGGATAGTTCACCGACGATGGCAGCCACTTTGGAAGTGCCAATGTCTAGCCCGACTATTAAATTACGTTCTGTTTTTTTCGCCATAATATTTGCTCTTTGTCGTCTTCATATTGACAATCTACTTAACTTCTTGGGTTTTCGGCTTGCCCCAGTCTATCGGTTCACTATCGGGCTTCCATGACACTGCGTAACCATTCGGGTAACGCAAATCAACCAACGCCATCGCCGCAATTTTCTCTTGCCCTAAAATGGGGAAGGTGTCCAAAAACCGCTGTAGTTTATTTAACTGCCCGGTTCGGCCTAACAATATTTCCAGGCCAGTTTTCAATTTTATTTTCCATGCTTCCCTGTCATTGACGCTAAATTCCACCAATTCCAAAGCCTGATCTTCCAGGGCAGTGTTAACGCCCTTCATAATTTCTAAGGTTTTGGCTTCCTGCTGTTTCGGGCCTTCTACCAATAACAAGGACTGGAACTGATCCACATTATTGGGCGTAAACAATTCGCCATATTCAGTCAGCAAGCCGTTTTGACCCCAACGCACAAATGCTTTGCGTTCGTGTACTTTTATATCAATCGTATCCGGCCAGACCCGTTCAACACTGGCATTTTTTACCCAGGCCAATTTTGCGACCGTCTCATGTATTTTCTGCATATCCGCATCGAAAATACTGGCGGTCACCAAAGGCATCAACGCCATTTTTATTTCATCCTTGCTTAGGTACTGAAAAACACCTTCCGTCCGCACATAGCGGATAGGCAAAGACTCAGCCACCTTGTCGCTAACGACTTGCTGCCGCAATCCCCAAACCGCCAACGCCAATAGCGCAAAAACCAAAGCTGTTTTTACAACTTGCATAGCCCACTACCAACAACTGGTTTCCAGGATTTGCCAAACCAGCTCATCAAATCCGATACCCGCTTGTTTGGCGGCCATAGGCACTAAGCTATGGTCAGTCATACCTGGCACGGTGTTAATTTCAATCAGTTGGGGCTGCTCGGATTCATCAATGAACACATCCACCCTTGCCCAACCTTTCACGTCGATCACTTCACCAGCCTTGACTGCCAATTGTTGCAAGCGTTGCTCTTGATCGTCACTTAATCCGCTAGGGCAGTGGTATTTAGTCGTGGTCGCGTTGTATTTGGCTTCGTAATCATAGAAAGCATTAGGGGTTTCCAAGCGAATGACTGGTAAAGCCTCGCCATTCAGTAATCCAACGGTATATTCCTTGCCCACTACCCAAGATTCGGCAAAAATATCACAATCAAATTCAGCGGCCACTTGTAAGGCTTTTGCCAATTCATCCCTGTTATTGGCCTTACTCATGCCAATGCTTGAACCTTCCTGGGCTGGCTTGACGATGACCGGAAAGCCTAACTTTTCAATGCAAGCATCTAAATCATCGGCACTTTTTAGCAGATGCCACTTAGGTGTGGTTAAGCCATAACCCAACCAGCACAATTTAGTCCGCATTTTATCCATGCTCAATGCCGAAGCCATCACGCCACTGCCGGTATATGGGATACCCATCGCTTCCAACACAGCTTGCAGTACGCCATCTTCACCGCCACGGCCATGAATAATGTTGAATGCCCGGTCAATCCGCTGGCCTGCAAGTGCCTCAATTGGGCTACCTGTTACATCAATGGCAATAGCATCTACACCTTTGCGCTGTAACGCTTCAAAGACCGCCGTACCACTTTTCAGCGACACTTTCCGTTCTGCCGCAGAACCACCCATCATTACTGCAACATGTCCAAATTCTTTCGCGTTTTTAATCACTTATTGCCTCACCTATCATACAAACCTCTGTTTGCAATTCCACGCCATGCATGTATTGCACTTTTCTTCTGACATAATTAATAAGGTGTTCTATATCCGTTGCCGTTGCATTGCCGGTGTTAACAATAAAATTTGCGTGTTTTTCCGATACACACGCACCGCCAATGCTGTAGCCTTTCAGTTTTGAAATTTCAATCAAGCGGGCCGCAAAATCACCCTCTGGATTCTTAAAGACTGAACCACAGCTTGGCTGGTTGGTGGGCTGGGTTTTTGCCCGTGCCTCCAATAAGCCTTTAATTTTCTGGATGCTGGTTGCAGTATCACCTGGAACTAGCGATAAATTTGCCGATAAAAACCATTCATTATTTGCGTTCTTGATCGAGCGGTAATTGATCTCAAAATGCTTTGGGTCTCGCTGGGTAACATCGCCCCTAGCATTCAGCATTTCCACACTTTTTACGATGCGCCAGGTTTCGCAGCCAAATGCCCCTGCATTCATTTTCAGTGCGCCGCCCATCGTTCCTGGAATTCCTGCTAAAAACTCAGCATCAGCCAAGCCCTTGTCCGCACAAAAACGTGCCACGTGCGCACAGGGAACGCCAGCTTCCACATAAACAGAGCCGTCGTCGTTAATCCGCATGTCTTTTAGACGACCTTTGGTATTTATCACAGTGCCACGAATGCCGCCGTCCCTTACCAACAGATTACTACCAAGACCCATCCAAAATATCGGCTCATTGTCTGGCAAAGTTTTGATGAATTCACATAAGTCCTGTTTATCTAATGGCAAATAGAACCTGTCTGCCGCGCCACCTACTCGCCAACTGGTGTATTTGACCAGTGGCTCATTAATTAGCAAGCGACCTTTTAACTCAGCCATTACCATGCCTACCCATAACCGCTAATTCTTTCGCCAGTAGTTCCGGTAACTGAGTGGCGATCTGCCCCACATTTCCCGCGCCTACCGTTAAAATCACATCGTCCTCTTTGGCTATACTGGCCAAAACGGCCGCCAATTCTTCCCAGTCTTCCAAAAAGACCGGGTCAACTTTGCCCCGTGTCCGTATTGCGCGGCTTAATGCCCTGCCGTCTGCACCAGGAATAACGGTTTCCCCTGCTGAATAAACATCCATCAGAATCAGAACATCGACGGTAGAAAGCACATGCACAAAGTCTTCAAAAAGATCGCGGGTACGGGTGTAGCGGTGCGGTTGGAATATGACTATCGCACGTCGGTCCGGCCAGGCCTGACGCAAAGCTTCCAGCGTCGCAGCAAGCTCGCGGGGATGATGCCCATAGTCATCAACAAATGTCACTTTACCGTTATGCAAAGGCAGGTCGCCGTTGATCTGAAACCGTCTGCCCACGCCCTTGAATGCAGCCAAACTTTTGATGATAGCGTCATCTGTGACCTCCAGCTTGGTCGCCACGGCTATCGCCGCAAGCGAGTTCAGCATGTTATGCCAGCCGGGCATATTCAAAGTGACTTGCAATTTGGTTTGCTTTCCTTTCCGTACCACATCAAAGGAAGTGTGCATTCCCGCTTGCCTTACATTTTCAGCCCGTACATCGGCATCTTGATGGACTCCGTAGGTTGTCACTGGCTTAGATATTTCCGGCAGGACTTCCCTAACGCCTTCATCATCAATGCACATGACGGCCAGGCCATAGAAAGGCAAATGATGCAGGAACTCGATGAATGTATCTTTCAGGCGCTGGTAATTATTCTGGTAAGTCGCCATGTGGTCTTGGTCGATGTTGGTGACTATCGCCATCATCGGTTGCAGATACAGGAAAGAAGCATCGCTCTCGTCAGCTTCGGCGACCAAGTAATTACCCAGGCCTAATTTGGCGTTCACCCCTGCGCTATTCAAGCGTCCGCCGATGACGTAAGTAGGATCCAGCCCACCTTCGGCGAGCATGGAAACCGTCAGGCTGGTGGTTGTGGTTTTACCGTGCGTTCCCGCAACGGCGATGCCAAACCTGAACCGCATCAATTCTGCCAGCATTTCTGCACGGGGGATAACGGGTATCCTATTGAGGTAGGCCTCATCGACTTCATCATTAGTACGGTCAATAGCACTGGAAACCACGACCACATCAGCTTGTTTTATGTTTTCCCGCTTATGGCCTATTTCGATGACAACACCCAATTCAGCCAGCCTTTGGGTGACTGAGCTTGCTTTAATATCGGAACCTGAGACTTTGTAACCCAGGTTAAATAGAACCTCAGCAATACCGCACATGCCCGTGCCGCCGATACCGACAAAGTGTATCCATTTAATATTGCCAAATACGCGATTTGACTCTAATACGGGCGTCGCCATCATCTGTTGGCCTCTCTGATACAAAACTGCGCTACGGATTCGGTGGCATCCATACGCGCACACTGTTTGGCTGCATTGATCATACGGTCAAGTTGCTGTTGGGCTTTTGTGATAAGTTCAATCAAGTTCTTTGCGTTCAAGTCTTTTTGGGCAAGTATGAAACCTGCCCCTACCTCAGATAAATAACGTGCATTAGCCATTTGGTGGTCGTCTATTGCATTAGGCAATGGTATCAAAATGGCTGGCAATCCCATTGCCGCCACTTCGCTTACCGTCATCGCACCAGCGCGGCAGATAATAATGTCTGCCCATTGATAGGCTGACACCATATCTTGTATGAACGCAGTCGCTTCGGCCTTTACGCCCAGTTCTTGATAGCGCTTGGCCACTTGCTCTTGCATAGCGATTCCTGTTTGATGCCTTACATCAATGTCTTGCAGATTTGCCATCGCATCAGGGATGACTTCATTTAAAACTTGTGCACCTTGGCTACCACCGATGATTAATAGTCGCAAACCATGCTGGTCAACCTTGACTTTTCCTTCCGGTAAACTTTGGAACTGTTTTCTTAATGGATTGCCGGTACATATGGCGTTGGCTTCTTTTTTGAAGCTATTCGGAAAGGCTTCTAACACTTGGTTTGCGATCTTCCCCAACCATCGGTTAGTCGTGCCAGGAACACGGTTCTGCTCATGGATTACCAATGGTATGCCTAAAGCCTTCGCCATCAACCCACCTGGCCCTGCAACAAATCCGCCCATACCCAGCACGACATCAGGTTTGCGGCGGTGAAGAATTGCCAATGCTTGACCACAAGCCTGTACCAACTTAAAGCCTGATGTCACTTTCGATAGCAAGCCTTTTCCGCGTACTCCGGTGACAGAAAGCCAATCTATTTCTATCCCGTTTTCCGGTACGACTTTGCTTTCCAGCCCTCTATGCGTGCCTAGCCAACTGACTTGCCAACCGCCTTCTATAAGCCATTGGGCAACCGCAAGTGCGGGAAACACATGCCCACCCGTGCCGCCTGCCATAATGACTATGCGCTTGCCCATTTTGACCTTTCTGTTGGTGTTTCTACATTAAGTGCCGCTGTTTCACTATGCACCCTGAATAACAATACAAAGGCGCAACACATGATCATCATGCTGCTGCCACCATAGCTCATTAGCGGCAAAGTCAAGCCTTTGGTGGGCAAAATCCCCATGTTGACACCCATATTGACGAACGATTGGAAGCCCAGCCAGATCCCCAATCCATAAGCAACAAAAGCAGAAAACTGTTGCCCTGCCTGCTCTGCTGCAACTGCTACGCTAAAGGCGCGCCAGATTAGTAAGGCATACAGGGCAATCACGGTGATCACGCCGAGTAAGCCCAATTCTTCACCAATTACCGAAAACAAAAAGTCGGTATGGGCCTCCGGCAAGTAAAATAATTTCTGGATGCCGCTGCCTAAGCCTACGCCAAGCACTTCACCACGCCCAAAAGAAATAAGTGCTTGTGAAAGCTGGTAACCCGATTTTAAATAATCCCTGAAAGGATCAAGAAAACTTACCAACCTGGCCATTCGATAAGGCGCAACAATAACCAAGGCCGCTGCCAGCGCGACGACTAGCGCCAACAGAATAATGAACTGCTTTAATCTTGCCCCAGCCAGAAACATCATGCCCATAGCGATCATAAGAATAACGACGGCTGAACCAAAATCCGGCTCCATCAATAACAGTGAGCAAGCGACAGAAAACAATAGTAAGGGCTTGATAATGCCGTACGCCGAACCCTGTAAATTAGCCTGATGCCGGGTGACATACCCTGCCATATAAATCACCGAAAAAAACTTCACTACTTCGGATACCTGTATTCTAAGTCCACCTATTGAAAGCCAGCGTATACTGCCGTTAACCTTTACGCCCAAACCTGGGATCAACACGATAACCAGCAAAAACAGGCCAGCGATAAATAAGCTCGAACCGAGCTTTTCCCAGCTTTCCATTGGAATCCTAGCGATACCTAAAGCCAAGCCTAGCCCCAAAACAATATGGGCTAACTGCCTGATGGGGTAATAGAAACTGTCTTGTTTCTGTTCTACGCCCAAGTGTAAAGATGACGACGAAACCATGACAAAGCCGATGAACAACAGGCTGACCGTAACCGCAACCATGATTGGGTCGAAGTGGAATTTTTGCTTATGTGGTGCAGTAGATCGCCCGTTCATAAATTTACCGTTGAGGTTAGAGATGCAGCAGCACCGCAGGAGTGGTTTTGGTCAGCAAGCCCCAATACGGCTTCAGCAAATTGATTCCCCCGATCCTGATAATTTTTGTATTGATCAAGGCTGGCACAAGCGGGCGACAACAACACAGTGTCTCCGGCAACCGCTATGCTTGCCGATATGTTGACTGCTTGTTGCATGTTCTCAGCCTTATACACAGGCACACTGCTGTTAAGGGCTTGCCCTATCAATCCAGCGTCTTTCCCCATCAGCACGACGGCTTTAGTTTTCTCCAATACCGCTGGAGCCAGCTCACGCATATCAGCACCTTTTGCATCACCACCGGCAATCAGGATCACCTTCTTTTCATAGCCTTGCAATGCGGCCACACAAGCACCGATATTGGTGGCTTTGGAATCATTCACCCAAGTAACTCCAGCTATTTCAGCCACGCGCTGCATCCGGTGCGCCAACCCTTTGAATGTTTTGAGCGCCTTGCACATAGCCTGTTCGTTTAATCCGACGGCCACACCCAGCGCTAATGCAGCCAGGGCGTTTGCGGCATTGTGCTTACCTTCGAGCGGCAGTTCGGACAATGGCAGCAAAGATCTTTCACCGTGCTTCAAATACTCAATACCATCAACTTTGCCAATATAAAAGTCAGCTATTGTCTGCACCGAAAATGTGAGGGTATTCCTGCCTTCTTCTTGCATGGCTAAAACGGTTGGGTCGTCGGCATTGATAACCATGATTCCATCGCCGATAAAAACTCGCTGCTTTTGGTCGGCGTAATCGGCGATATTTACGTGCCTGTCCAAGTGATCGGCGGTCACATTAAGCACTGTTGCGGCGGCTGCGTTTAATTGGCTGGTTCGTTCCAATTGAAAACTGGAAAGTTCCAATACATATAATTCGGCTGTCTGCCCCAATAAAGCCAATGCGGGTACGCCAAGGTTTCCGCCTACGCCCGCTTGTTTTCCTGCTGTCTGTGCCATTGCACCCAACAGTGTGGTCACTGTGCTTTTGCCATTGGAGCCGGTAATGGCAACAATCGGCGCAGCAACGGAACAGGCAAACAGGTCGATATCGCCAATGACTTGTGTTCCGTTAAGGACAGCCTCCGCTATCGCTTTTTCAGTTAGCGGTATACCAGGGCTGACCACAAGGTGGCTCGCAGTACTGAATAATCCTCCGTCAAATGCGCCAGAAAAAACGGTTATATCGCCTAATGCTTCCCGCAGTTGATCTATACCAGGGGGCTGCTCCCTACTATCGGCAATGACGAAATCAAATCCTAACCCTGCCAAATAACGCGCCACTGAAACACCCGTAATACCAAGCCCGACAACCACTATTTTCGATGTCGCAGCATCCAAACCTAGCTTGGCTTTTAAGCGTTCAATAATGGCGTTTTGATCCAGTTTCATCTTAGTTTTAAAGTCGCCAAGCCAACCAATACCAGAATGAAGGTGATGATCCAAAACCTTACGATCACGCGTGGTTCCGGCCAGCCTTTTAATTCAAAATGATGGTGGATGGGTGCCATCTTAAATACCCGTTTGCCGGTCATTTTGTAGGAAGCCACTTGGATTATGACCGATAGGGTTTCCATGACAAAAACCCCGCCCATGATGACCAGGACAATTTCCTGCCTGACCAATACCGCCAAAACACCTAAAGCGCCACCTAGCGCCAATGCGCCCACATCACCCATGAACACCATTGCCGGATAGGTGTTGAACCATAAAAAACCCAAACCGGCCCCGATTAATGCCGCACAAAATACGGTCAACTCACCTGCGTTAGGTAGATAAGGTATGGCTAAGTATTCAGAGAACCCGACATGCCCTGACAGATAAGCAAAAATGCCCAACCCCGCCGCCACCATCACGGTCGGCATGATTGCCAGGCCATCCAGCCCATCGGTCAAATTGACAGCATTGCTGGTGCCGACAATAACAAAGTAACTGAGGACGACGTACATCCAGCCCATGTCGAGCATGACATCTTTAAAGAAGGGGACGATAAACTGGGTTTCTGCCGGGACGACGGCGGTTTGGTAAAGGAAAACCGCAGCCATAAATCCAATGATGGATTGCCAGAAATATTTAGCTTTTGCTGACAAACCATCGCTGTTCCGCTTGACCACCTTCCGGTAATCATCAATGAACCCGATGATGCCGTAGCCCAAAGTAACTGACAAAATAACCCAGATATAACGATTCCCCAGATCCGCCCACAGCAAGGTACTAAAGGCAATGGCAACCAATATCAGCGTACCGCCCATGGTTGGTGTACCGGCTTTTTCGTAGTGCGATTGTGGGCCTAACTCACGGATACTTTGGCCGATTTTTTTCCGGCTTAATTTCCTTATCATTGTCGGGCCAATAATGAACGAAATGATTAGTGATGTTAGCGCACCTAAAATGGCCCGAAAGGTCAGGTAGTGGAATACCCTAAAGCCGCCTTCGAATGTCATTAAATAGTCTGCAAAATAAAGTAACATGCTTTATGTCCTGAAATTTTCCACCAGAGCGGCAGCGACATTTTCCATGCGCTGTGTTCTTGAGCCTTTGATCAAAATGGTCTCATCGCCTTTGAGTTCTTTTTTTAATGTGCCGATCAATTCATCCTGGCTATCAAAAAAAGTGGCCCCTTTGCCAAAAACCCTCACGGTATTCTTGGCATCAGGGCCTAGAGCCAGCAGGCGCACAACACCTTTGGAGCTTATTAATTCGCCAATTTCTTCATGTATTCTGGGGCTTTCTGGCCCTAATTCACCAAATGCGCCTAGAACGACCCAATGCTTACCTTTACAATTAACCAACACATCAAGGCCCACTTTTAAGGAATCGGCATTGGCATTGTAAGTATCGTCAATGATGATGTTGCCCAATCGACCAACCAACGGCTGCATCCTGCCCGTTACGGGTTTCACGCTTTCAAGCCCTGTTTTGATCTGTTCAAGGCTTAAGCCTAAAGCCACGCCAGCCGCTGTCGCCGCCAACGCATTAAGCACATTGTGCTGACCAGCCAATTTCAAATTCACTTTTACAATGGCCGATGAAGCCGCCAAATCGAAGGTCGTCACAAACGCATTGGCGATGATTTCTGTTTGGATATTTCTGGCAGTAATGTCGGCACTCTCATCCAATCCAAAGGACAATACTTTTCGGTTGCCTGCAATGGATAACCAATATTCGAAGTACTTGTCATCCTTGTTAAGCACTGCAATCCCATCCGGTTTGAGGGTTTCAATAATTTCACCCTTGCCTTTGGCTATCCCATCCAGGCTACCAAAACCTTCAATATGTGCAGCCCCCGCATTATTAAGGATCACCACATCCGATTTTGCTATGGCGCTGGTATAGGCAATTTCCCCCAGATGGTTAGCGCCCATTTCAATGACGGCATAACGGTGTTCTTCGTTGAGGCGCAACAATGTCAAAGGAACGCCGATGTCATTGTTCAGGTTGCCTTTGGTAAACAGCACAGAATCTGCCATGCCCAACACGGCTGCGGTCATTTCCTTTACGGTGGTCTTGCCGTTGCTGCCCGTTATCCCGACCACTTTTGCTGTTGCTTTGTCTCGCCACGCACCTGCTAACTGCGCTAGCGCCAAGCGGGTGTCATCGACCAGGATATGCGGTAACTTGGTCGTGTAACCCTTATTCAAGATTGCTGCTATTGCGCCAGACTGTTCGGCCTTATCGACGAATTCGTTGCCGTCAAACTGATGCCCTTTGATTGCCACGTACAACTCACCAGCCTGAATCGCGCGGGTGTCTATGCTGGCCGACGGAATTTCCACATCGGCTCCAATATGCGTACCATTTGTAACATTAGCTATCTCACTGAGCATCATCTTCATCGCATTGCCAACCTTTTTTGTAGCGCCTCTTCTGCAATTTGTTTGTCATTAAACGGATACTGGACTCCGTTGATTTCCTGATAGGTTTCATGGCCTTTGCCTGCAATCACTATACAGTCGTGTTCTGCTGCATTGGTGATGGCATGTTCTATCGCCAGCTTTCTGTCCTGGATCAATACAACCTTATTCGAGCTACAGCCTGCCAACACTTCGCTGGCGATCTCTACATTGTTTTCAAAACGTGGATTGTCGTCGGTGACGATCACGCGATCCGCCCATTGCTCTGCGATGCGTCCCATTTGAGGGCGTTTACCCGCATCACGGTTGCCGCCACAACCAAATACCACCCACAACGCCTTGTTACAGTGCTTACGCATACTTGCCAATACTCGGTGCAACGCATCTGGCGTATGGGCATAATCGACGAATACATTCAACTCATCTGCTTGCGCACCACAACGCTCCAAGCGGCCTGTGACCGGTTTTATCGTCTGCATTTTTTTTGCCGCATCAGCTAATGATTCACCCAGCGCAAGCATCACACCCAGGACACATAGCAGATTCTCCACATTAAAATCACCAAAAAGCGGTGTCTTTATCGGCTGGACAAGCTCCCGCCAATGCACATTAAATTCAGTCCCTGTTGGTGTGTGTTGTACCGTATCAGCAATCACGGATTCACCTTGATTGATGCTGCTTCCCTTCGCACTTACACCCCATATCATTACCGGCTTGGGAACGGCAGCAATAATTCGGTCACTGCTTGTGTCATCCAGGTTAACGACCACAAATCCAAGCCCTGATGCAGATAACAACTTCAATTTCGCAGCAAGATAATTTTCCATTGAGCCGTGATAATCCAGATGGTCGCGGCTGATATTGGTAAATACTGCGCCTTTAAACTGGACTCCGTTTACCCTACCTTGATCTAAGCCATGCGACGACACTTCCATCGCAACAGTTTTCAATTTTGCTTTAACAAAGCCAGCCAAGATCTGCTGTACTGCTAACGCATCTGGGGTTGTGTTAACCGTCTTGTTTAGCTGGCCCCATTCGCCCCAACCCAATGTGCCGATAATTCCGCAACCTTCCAGCATTTGCCCCAAGAACTGGCTACAGGAAGTTTTACCATTCGTGCCGGTTATGCCGATTACGTCTAATTCTTTGGAAGGATTGCCATAAAATCGTGCTGCCAAATCCCCCAGTACTGTTCCAAGATTCTCAACGGGTATAAGGGGAATATCCGCTACATTTTCTGCAAGCAGATTACCTTCGCCCGATGGATCAAACAATATCGCACAAGCCCCCTTTGCAATTGCCTTATCGGCGTAAACCAAGCCATGCTGTTTGGCCCCTGTTAACGCTATGAACAAATCACCTGCTACAACAACTCGGCTATCCAAAGCTATTCCGCTGATATTTAAGCCATCAATCAGGTGCGAATAGTTTCCCGATACCGCAACCAATCCATTAAGCAATTCCGTAAGCCCCATAACCTGGCTTATCACAGTTTCTTGGCTATCAAGATGGGCATGGTGTTTTCCTGGTCGGGCGTTACGCCCAGCAACCTTAATGCACCGCCCATCACCTTTGAGAACGCTGGCGCAGAAACCAAGCCACCATAATACTGCCCCGCCGAAGGTTCATCTATCATGACCACAATCACCAAACGCGGGTCGCTCGCAGGTGCCAGTCCAGCAAATACCGCAAAATAACCGTTAGCTGAATACCCATGCGGCCCGGCCTTTTTCGCCGTCCCTGTTTTGCCGGCCACTCGGTAACCATCAACTCTGGCTTCATAAGCAGTGCCTTCTTTAGTTATCACGCTCTCCATCATCTTCCTGACGGTTTTTGCTGTTTTTTTAGAAAAAACCCTTTGTGCATCAATATCTTCATCGCGTTTCAATAAGCTTACTGAATGCAAAATACCATCATCAGCCAAAGCCGTATAAGCCCTTGCTAATTGCAGCGCAGAGGCGTTAAGGCCATAACCAAATGATAAGGTCGCCTTGTCAAAGTCACGCATCCGCTTTAATACGGGCATCCGGCCACTGGCTTCACCTGGAAATCCCGTCGCAGGGGAAACGCCAAATCCCACTTTGTTGAATACGCCCCCAAAATAATCAATCGGCATTTTCAACGCCATTTTGGCGACCCCGATGTTGCTGGATTTTTTGATGACGCCTTCCACCGTCAACCGGCCATTGCGATGGGAATCCCTGACCATATGGTTACCTATGGGAAACACACCTTCAGTTTCAAACATGGCATCAGGGCGGATATATCTCCCCTCCAGGGCGGCCGCAACGGTAAACGGTTTCACGGTTGAACCAGGTTCGAAAACTTCCGTAAAGGCTCGGTTTCTATAGAGGCTTTCTTTAAGGTCGCTTTTTGAGTTCGGGTTAAATGACGGCTGATTGACTGCCGCCAATATTTCGCCATTTTTTGCGTCCAACACGACCAATGCGCCGGCTTTGGCCTTATTGGCTTTCACCGCATTTTGCAATTCTCGGTAAGCCAAGTATTGAATGCGCTGGTCGATGCTCAATTGCAGGTTTTTCCCTGGAATCGGCGATGCAATATTTTCTACATCAGCAATCACTTGATGCAGGCCGTCCTTGATAACCCGCTTTTTGCCATCCGTGCCTTTCAACAAGGTTTCATAGCTTTGTTCCAGCGCCACTTGCCCTCTATCTTCGGCATCAGTAAAACCAACCAGGTGGGCTGCAACTTCACCCGCCGGATAAAACCGTTTGAATTCACGAAGAATATCAACACCAGCCAGCTCTAAAGCTTTTACTTGTTCGGCAAGCCCAGGGCTGATTTTTTTTGCCAGATAGGCAAAACCCTTTGCCTTTTTTTCGTTAAGAATGGCGTTAACTTTCCCTCTGGGAAGGCCAAGCAATTTCTCCAGTTGGGCAATTTTTGCCACTTTTTCTTGTCGGTACGCACTTAGCACTTCCGCTTTTTGGCTTTCTGACAATTTCTCGCCGTCCTGCGCTGTCCGGTAATGCTTTTCCATTTGTGTGATGACGCTTTCGTCATCCTTAATCAAGTCTTTCGGGCTTATTGTGATAGAAGGCGCGGGAGAGCTGATGGCCAATGCCTCGCCATTCCTGTCTTTAATAATGCCCCGATATGACGAAATGGAAACCGTATCCACATAGCGGCTATGCTCCTGCAAAAAATCTTTTTTGAACACTTGCAAATGGACTGCGCGAACGGCAAGCACAGCCAGGCAGCTCATGATAAAACCGAGTAAAAACTTCCTTCTTCCTGAAAAATCTCCCGCCTGTTTCCGTGGCCTGTTAGCATGGCTTATCTGCATCTAAGGTTTTATGTAAATAATATTTTCACGTGGCGGCAGCACCAGCTTTAATTGCTCTTTCGCAATCCTTTCGACTCGATTTTGTTCTGCCAAGGTCGATAATTCCAATTGCATTTGCCCCCACTCCACTTCATATTGGTCTAATGCCCGTTCATGGCGTTCAATCTCAATGAAAATCGAACGCGACTGGTTCTTGCTATATATAACCGCCAATGCCGACATCATTAATGCGGCCAGCAGTACGACCAACCCTATCAGCCCACTTCTACTGATCGTAAGGTCATTTGCCATCACTTAAACTCGTTCAGCCACTCGCATGATTGCACTCCGCGCCCTTGGGTTTTGTTCAATTTCAAATTTATCTGCCTTCAACGGTTTTCCTCGCTTTACTAAGACACCTTTGGCAATGTCAGCTTCCTTGACCGGAAATTTACCTGGATCGTATTTGGCGCCAGCTTCACTCCTAATGAATTGCTTAACTATCCTGTCCTCCAAGGAGTGAAAGGAAATCACCACCAGCGGACCGCCCTTTTTCAGCACCCTTATGGATTGCTGCAACACGGCCTGCAATTCATCCAGCTCTTTGTTGACTTCAATCCGTATCGCCTGAAAACTGCGCGTTGCCGGATGTTTGTGCTTCTCACGCTTAGGGATAACATCCTCTATAAGCTTCGCCAGTTCCCGCGTTGTTGTCAGCGGCTTTTCCGCCCTAGTTTCAACAATCGCGTTGGCGATACGCCTGGCAAAGCGTTCTTCACCGTATTCAAACAACACCCTGACCAATTCTTTTTCATCAACCTTGGACAACCACTTAGCTGCGGTCATATCCGCGCTGCTATCCATCCGCATATCCAAAGGGCCGTCTTGCATAAAACTGAAGCCTCGCCCTGGATCATCCAACTGCGGGGAGGACACGCCCAAATCCAACAAAATTCCGTCTATCTTTCCGGACAGGCCTTCACTTGCGACTACATTCTCCAAAGCCGAAAAGCAGCTATGCTTTAAGGTAAAGCGCTTATCCTTAAGCATTGCCCTAGCCACATCTGACCCAACTGCATCGACATCACGGTCAAAAGCCAACAAACGGCCCGTTGCACCTAGCATCGATAAAATCCCCTGGCTATGCCCACCTCGCCCAAACGTGCAATCCAGATAGACACCATCTTGCTTGATTGCCAACTGCTCCAAAACCTCAGCCAGCATAACGGGCTTGTGCTGCACCTGATAAATCCGCTTAAAAAGACAAATCGCCTAACGCTTCCAACCCTTGGTCGTCGTCATCATCCATAAACCGGGCTTCCTCTTTATTCCAAGCTTCCTCATTCCAAAGCTCAAAGCGGTTAAGCTGCCCGGCCAGAACAACTTTTTTATCTAAATTGGCAAAATTTCGTAACTTTTCCGGCAACAATAGCCGACCCTGCGAATCCATTTCGCATTCAGAAGCATAGCCAATAAGAAATCGCTTTAATTTGATTGCCTTTCTATTGAGATCTGACAATCCTTTGATGGTTTTTTCGAGTTCTTCCCAAGCGGGTAAGGGGTAAATCCATAAACAACCATCGACACCGACACCGCGTTCGTTGACGGCAACCGTAGCGACCAATTGACAGGCGCAAATTTCCTGCACCCGCTCGCGATAGCGAGTGGGAATGGCAAAACGGCCTTTTTCGTCGAGATTGACTGTGGTATTGCCTCGAAACAAGATTCCCCCGTAAGTTCTCTGCTCAGTAGCTCCACAAAATTTCCACTGAGCTACACTAATTCACCACAAAATATCCACTTGAATTTAGAATAGCACATGCAAGGGGGAATTAAAATAAAAAAATATCTTTTTTGACAATAACTTAGCGACAAATCAGAGGGGACAAAAAGCCACAAAATATTAAAAAATAAATTGCATTTTTATCAATCTGTTAAGGTATTGAGTTAATAAAACACCTTAAATTTAGAGGGCATTTTCACGGTAATATTTACTTGGCTAATTAAGAATTGGGTTAAGTTTTTTGGAGTTACTGGCTCATGTTTCATGAAATATTTGATTAAATGACGGGGATGCTAAATACTAAAAAATAAGGTGGTGGCTATTTAATTGCCTACTAACATAACGATTGGCTTCGAGGAAAATAATGAAATACGACGTGATAGATGCACAAATAGCGCCAGATGGCCGGCTGGAGGTGCTGTCCAGGCAAGAAGTCAGCAAATTGCTGGACAGCAGCCAAGGTGGGCTGTACCAGACCTTCCGCAACTGTGCGCTGGCGGTATTGAACTGTGGGAGCGCAATGGATGATGGCAAGGAACTGCTGGAGCGCTATCCTGATTTCGCCATACGTGTCGTGCAGGAACAGCGCGGCATTAAGTTGGAACTAAAAAGCGCGCCCGCACAAGCTTTTGTCGATGGTCACATGATTAAGGGCATCAACGAACATCTGTTTGCCGTGGTCAGGGACATTGTCTATGTGGATGACGAAATCAGCCATAACCCGCGCTTTGACATCGAAACATCTAACGGTATCAGTAATGCCGTGTTCCACATTCTTCGTAACGCCAATATTTTGCGCCCGATGACCAACCCCAAGCTGGTCGTGTGTTGGGGCGGTCATTCAATCAACCGCAAAGAATACGAATACACCAAACAAGTCGGCCATGAAATGGGGCTGCGTGGACTGGATATTTGCACAGGCTGCGGCCCCGGTGCGATGAAGGGCCCGATGAAAGGCGCGACTATAGGCCATGCCAAACAACGCATCAAAAACGGTCAATATCTGGGCATCACCGAGCCTGGCATCATTGCGGCTGAATCGCCAAACCCGATAGTCAATGACCTGGTCATTTTGCCGGATATTGAAAAACGCCTGGAGGCCTTTGTGCGTACCGGACATGGCATCGTGGTATTTCCCGGTGGTGCGGGTACGGCTGAGGAAATCCTTTACATCTTAGGAATCCTGCTCCATCCAGACAATAAGGCCATGCCGTTTCCGTTGATTTTTTCGGGGCCGGACAGCGCTAAAGCCTACTTCGAGCAAATCGACAGCTTTATTTCAGCCACGCTGGGAAAGGAAGCGCAGCGCAGGTATCAAATCATCATCGACGACCCAGAGCGAGTGGCGCGTGAGATGCAGGCGGGTATCGGCCAAGTCAGGGCGTTTCGCAAGGAATACGGCGATGCATATTACTTCAACTGGCTACTGAAAATAGACCCCGTTTTTCAAGAACCTTTCAACCCCACTCACGACAGCATGAAGGCCTTGGCTTTACACGGCGACCAAGACAAACACCTGCTCGCCGCCAGCTTGCGCCGCGCCTTTTCCGGCATTGTGGCGGGTAATGTCAAAGATTCTGGGATAAGGGCCATCGAACAATTCGGTCACTTTGAGATTCATGGCGACAGCCATATCATGAAATTAATGGATACTTTGTTGGCTTCTTTCGTAGCACAGCACCGCATGAAGCTACCGGGGAAAAAATATTCGCCGTGTTATCGAATTATTGCTTGATTTGGGGCAGCATGACTTTACAAATCTGGATAGATGCCGATGCCTGCCCCAATGTTATCAAAGATATTTTGTTCAAGGCATCAGAACGCAGGCAATTACCCTTGATATTGGTCGCGAATCGGTTTTTAGCAACGCCACCTTCTTTCTTCATTAAAGCCGTCCAAGTTGCTGGTGGTTTTGATGTGGCTGACAACTATATCGTGCAGCACTGTAGCGCCAATGATTTGGTGATTACCGCCGATATTCCCTTGGCGGCCGAAGTAGTCGCCAAAAAAGCTTTTGCGCTAAACCCCAGAGGTGAGCTTTATACCAAGGAAAACATCAAGGAACACCTGTCCATGCGTGATTTTATGACTGAGTTGCGCGATACCGGACAAACTTCCGGCGGCCCCTCAGCCTTTAATCAACGCGACAAACAAGCTTTTGCGAATGCTTTGGACCGATTTTTGGCAAGGCATTGCCGGTTAGGCCAATAGCAGAATGCGGCTAATCAATAACCGCCAGTAACTTAATACCATTCGCCTTAAGCCTGCGGAAAGCGCAGTAGCCTTCCACAAAGGCTCAACCAAACCCATGGAATGGGATAGTGGGCAAAAAAATGCCCCGAAGGGCATTAGGCTTTACGCCGAGGAGGCTTTCATTCAGCCGACTAACCTTGGGCTGGCTTTCGTCTACCCAATCCAACCAACCCTGCCAGTGCGGAACCAAATAGCCAAACCGCAGCAGGCACTGGCACAGCGTTAGCCCCGCCTGCCATTGATGTGACGTTAATATTGTCGTAAGCGACATAACCAAAATTTGAATTCCCCGACACCTCCACTGAAAGAAGATTAGTCCAACAAAAAACAAAGTTAGTATATGCCTTATTAAATGAGAGCAATTTGGTCAAGATACCGCCATCTGATTGGTGTCCGGTAAAGACCACGCTACCTGTTGAAAATTGCGACCAAGAAAGCCCAGAATCTAACGAATTAAGATTAAATACACTGTTGTCAGTTTGCTTAAACGAGAAACCGCCGCCGAAATCAAAAGCAGTATTGGGGGAATATTGGTAATGCCCTTCGCCAGCAAGCAGGCCATTAGTGCCATTGGTAGCCCCTAAGTGCGAAGCAGAAGTGTAGAATTTACCTGATACTGGCGTAAATGTTAGTTCACCGCTGACAATGCTACCGGTTTGGATGGTATCAACAGCATTGTCTTCAAAGGTTACTGTACTTGCTTCAACGTTGCTAAAAGCCAAAGCCAATGACAAAAAAAGGGCTGCAAATAATTTATTCATAATATGAGAACCGCCAGTAAGATTAAAAACCGTAATCACCTAAAGCTTGACTGCTTTAATTTGTAGGCAAGTATAGAAATGATCTGGGATTATTCTGTGAACGGGTTCTCAAATTTGACTATTAACGTAAGCAGTTAGTGGGTGCATAAATTGCGTCCGCTAAAACTGAATCGCTGCAATAAAACGGAACGCTCCTAGTGGTCTTGTCCCGTCGCTCTGGGCGGGATGGCCAACGCGTTTGGGAATGCCATAGCCTAAAGTGAGCAACTGAGTGACGAATTGTCAGGGCTAAAGAGGCGGCAAAGCCGAGTATTATTGATTGCTGTAATGGTAGCCGTACCCCGCCCAAGCGCGACTACCAATCACCATTGGAGCTGACGGGAATTTTACAACAAGGTGGCTTAAGGAAGTGTCTGGTGTTTGATGGCCATTGCAACGTTACCAGTCAGGTGTAACGAGATGTTGCTTGAGGTTGGTTTTATCAAATTTTTCCCACAATTCCGAATAGCGGATACCACTGACCGGATGTCGCAAATGCCCTGCAATTTCTGCCAATGGTTCCAGCACAAAAGCATAGCGTTCGATTTCATCGCGGGGTATTTGGATGCGGCCATCGTTGATTATCAAGTCGCCATATAGCACGAGGTCTAAGTCCAAGGTTCGGGAGGAGAATTTTTTGCAGTCGCGGTTGCGGCCATTGTCCAACTCAATTTGACGCAATTGCTCGACGATTACTTTGACATCCAGGTTAGAGTCAAAGCCTACGATCAGGTTGTAAAACGCGTCGCCGGAAAAGCCTATGGGATCGGATTCATAAATACTTGAAAGGGTGAGTTGCCCAAAGCGCTCGGTCAGGGCTTTGATGCTGGCAGGGATGTGTTTATCCTTGTCTATGTTGCTGCCTATGCTGATGTACCCGGTTGGCATGTTACTTACGCCCTCGTTCAACGATAATCCCAACATCACTGGCACCACGGATTGCGCCTTTTTTGTTCAGGGTGACTTTGACCCAAGGCACGTTGAATTCATTGCGGATAATATCGGCAATTTCCACGGTCAGCCTTTCCACCAGAAAAAAATTGCTGGCCTCGACGAACGCGATAACCCGTTTGGACACCGCCTTATAATCCAAAGTGTATTCAATATCGTCGGTTTCGGCGGCTTTTTGGATGTCAAAAGCCATTTCTATATCCAGTATGACCGTTTGTTTGGTTTCCCGTTCCCAGTCATAAATACCGATGATGGTCTCGATTTGAAGTCCGCCTAAAAATATAATGTCCATAGTAATTTCCGGTTATGATGTGCCGCTTTTAAATCGGTAAGTATCCTGGATATGCGCCGTTGATACAAGTTTCGGATAGTGAAGGTGCATAATGTTTGAGTGGTTGTTAATTCCTGTGGCGTATTTATTAGGTTCTGTCTCTTGCGCGATTATCACTTGCCGCTTGATGGGCTTGCCCGATCCTCGTGGGCAAGGCTCTGGTAATCCAGGGGCGACAAACGTGATGCGGATTGGCGGCAAAAAAGCGGCGGGGATCACTTTGCTGGGGGATATGTTAAAAGGTTTTATCCCTGCCTATCTGGCAAATTTATTGGGTGTAACCCCGATGCTCTTGGCTATGACCGGTCTCGCTGCATTTTTAGGCCATCTTTATCCGGTGTTTTTCGGCTTAAAAGGCGGTAAGGGCGTTGCCACGTCGTTAGGGGTTTTGCTGGGATTTTCTTGGATGTTAGGCTTGGCTGTTATCGGCACTTGGCTGTTAGTTTACAAGCTCCGCAAAATTTCATCGCTTTCTGCTTTGACGGCTTCGGTTTTATCGCCGATTTATGCGTGGTTTATCTTGGGGGATAAGGTGATTGTCGGTGCTGCTGTGGTGATGATGGTGTTTTTGTTAGTTAGGCATAAGGGGAATATACAGCGGTTGTTGGCTGGGGAAGAGTGAGGGCTTCCTACCTACGAGACTTCACGTTTTACATTCTATGCAAGAAATATCCAGCGAAAGCCTTATACAATGCAACAATAAACTGCCAGAACTAGGGGGCGTTCTCATTTAAGCCAAATCAAAATGCTGGCTAGGCTGAGCATGGTCATATAATTAACCGCCAACCGCTCGTAGCGAGTGGCGACGC
>JAYVGW010000320.1:0-11834 GCA_043771735.1 Methyloglobulus sp. | reverse complement strand
TTTATAAAATATAAGACAAAAAACATACAAAACGGTATCATAGCCCATTTTTGATAATTGAACAGGTTTTACCATGCAAATTGCCAACAATACCGCCGTTTCCATCCACTATACCCTCACTAACGATGCTGGTGAAGAGCTTGACAGCACGGCTGGCAGTGAGCCAATGGTTTACTTACATGGCAGTGGCAATATTATTACCGGACTGGAAAAAGCACTGCATCACAAAAATGTCGGCGACAAGTTCGACGTGCGGATTGAGCCAGCCGATGCCTATGGTGAATTTAGTGAAGATATGATTCAGGTCGTGTCCCGGGATATGTTTGAGGGCATCGACGAAGTGGAAATCGGTATGCAGTTCCACGCGGCGGTCAACTCCGGCTCTGGCATCATCACCGTCATAAAAATTGACGGCGATGACATCACGATTGATGGCAACCACCCGATGGCGGGACAGGCCTTGAATTTTTCCGTAGAAGTTATGGGCGTAAGAATGGCCACCAAAGATGAAAATTCACACGGCCATATCCACGGGGCTGGCTGTAACCACTAAGGGCAAAAACCAGTCTTGGACCCATAGTCAATTTTGCGGGCTCAGGTTTTTGCCCGCCTGATTAAACTGTCAAGCACATCGGGGACAAAGCGTTCGGCAAATCCTGATATAAAACACAATATCAGCAGCTTTGCGGTTTGTGCAGAATCATAAGGCGCACACAGGAATTTGCCGATAAAATTTTGCGAAGACGTAATATTACACTCGGCACTTTCACTCGGCTTAGGCAGCAAATCGAGGATATTGACAAGTTGTGACCGTGACAGCAAATACACCAGCACGGAAAATACCGCGCCGCTGACCACTAACGAAATCATATAAGAATTCGACATCCCCTGGCCGATGTCCGACGAATTAATTGCGGAATCGGTGAAGTTGGTTGCGGCGTTGGAGGCTTGCTCAAGACGTTGCAACAAGCTGACAACCGCCCCAATCATGCCGAAATAGACGGTCAGCAAGATCAACTGCCAGCTTTGCCCAGCCATGGTGTGGTTGGTTAGCGAGAAAATGCCTATGCCCACTATCAGTAGCGCAAAAAATATAAAGATGGGCAATTCTTTTTTCTTATTGATGGCAAGGTTTCTTTGCATCTTATAATAATTCATCCGTTGCAATTGCCGGGTAATATTAACGGCATCTTCTTTTAAAAGAATGTAGCTGTCTGGTGTAGCCCCTTGTTTTAAAGCCCCATCTGTTATGTGTTCCGGTAGGCTTGCCAGGTAATTTTTATAAACGGCATCCCCTGCTTGGATACGGAATTTTTCCCTGATTATCCATATCCTGCGTAATAACTCATCTTTTGTCAGGTTTCTAAGCATAAAAATCTCCATAGACCACAGTTGTGGCAAAGTCGCTAAACTAAAATCACACTTGTTCGTATCAAGCTCATACGCCGACAGGAAAGCAATTTTACTGTCAGTATCGAGCAATAAAAAATCAGCTTCTATCGCTTTCCTGACTTCGTCAGTATAAGAGTGTGGATCATTCATAGAATGTGTCTCCGCCAAATAAGTCAGGACAAGCCTTTAATATCAGCAAACTCCTTGCAGGGTTTTGCTGAAGTTACAGTAGTCTAACTAAAAAAAGGCCATTATTTTGTGAAATATTCACAGTGTTTTTAGGTAATATTTCACATCTTTTTCAAAATTTGGCGTGAACTTAGCTTTTGTGTCGTCCGCAATAAGGGCAGCGTTTATCGAGACAGTGCAGGCTATTCGGGTTAAAATAGCCTCTGACTAAGGAAATTTTGAGCAAGTTGATGCCTATCATGGTTCAACAGGCTCACCACGAACGAAACCAACCTCACCGTTCGCCCTGAGCCTGCCGAAGGGCTTGTTCAGCGTTTCCAAATGACATCGAATAAACCTAGCAGGAGAGTATGTGGCTGTAATAACTGAAGTACCCAGCCCGTTTTGCGGGATTGGCACGGATGACCTGTCGATTGAGGTAGATGGCATAACCCTTAAATTGATAGAAAACGGTTGTGCCGTAAATACGCCCGCTTTTGAGCAAGCCATTGGTGATATCAGCCCTAAAATCGCTGGAAAAGCCGTTAGCCTTCAGGAAGCCGTGAGTAAAGCGGCGGCGCTTCTAGCTAACACCAAACAACCGGTGATTGGCGGCTGTGCGACCGATGTTAACGGGATGCGGGCGTTATTGGCATTAGCCGACCGCTGTGGTGCGGTGGTGGACAATATGGGGTTTAATGCAGCCAGGAACAACTTTTTGACATTACAAGATTCCGGCTGGATGAATACCACCTTGGCGGAAGTCAAGAACCGCTGTGATGTGCTGTTAGTTGTTGGCGCTGATCTTGAAGCCGTCGCCCCCCGCTTTTTCGAGCGTTACCTCTGGAATGAGGCGATGTTTCTGCCGGATGCCAACCAACGCGAGGTGATTTATCTGGGTAAAGCGCCATCAGGCAATGCTTCGACTTCACCTGCCGGACAAAAAGCTAAAACAATCACCTGCGATACCGAGTCCTTGCCTGAAGTCGTTGCGGTGCTTAGGGCGTTAGTCAAAGGCCAGCCGATTCGTGCTGAACAAGTTGGCGGTATTGCAGTAGCCGAGCTACAAACGATTGCCGATAAATTGAAAGCGGCAAAATACGGCGTGGTGACTTGGGCGGCTGGCGCATTAGGCATCAACAATCATGCTGAACTTATCGTGCAAACCGTCTCGGAAATGATCAAAGATATCAATGATAAAAACACACGCTGTTCCGGCTTACCGTTGGCAGGCAAAGAAGGCGACCTGACTGCCAACCAAGTCTGCGGTTGGACGACAGGCTATCCAGCGAGGGTCAATTTTGCCCGTGGTTATCCAGAATACGACCCTTACCTGTACGACACCAACCTTATGTTAGCAAACGGCGAAGCGGATATCCTAGTTTGGGTGAATGCCTTCAATGTCAATGCAGTCCCTCCCGAAAGCGACCTGCCAACCATCGTGATCGGACGCTCAGGCATGACTTTCACTAAAGAACCCGATGTGTTTGTCCCAGTCGGAACGCCCGGTATCGACCATGCCGGACACGCCTACCGTACCGATAATGTGGTCGCCATCCGTTTGAAAAAATTGCGCGAATCGGGCTTGCCCAGTACGGCGGAAGTCTTGGCTGCAATCGAAGCCGCATTAAAGGGAGCACAAACATGTTGATCAAACTGACAGGTGGTAAGGTTTATGATCCTGCCAGCGGCGTAGCGGGTATTGTGCAGGATGTATACTTCAAAGACGGTCGTATCGTCGATACTCCCAAAGATGCGGTTATTGATAAAGAATACGATTGCCGTGGCAAAGTCATCATGTCCGGTGCTATCGACATGCACACCCACATCGGCGGCGGCAAGGGCAATATAGCCAGGACGCTGTTGCCAGAAGACCATCGCCAGGATCCCGTCGCCCGTACTGACATCACCCGTTCCGGTTGTGGACATGCCATGCCCAGCACATTCGTTACTGGCTACCGTTACGCAGAAATGGGTTACACCGCAGGATTTGAGCCGGCGGTATTGCCCATTAATGCACGTCAAGCCCACATGGAAATGGCAGACATCCCCATACTGGACAAAGGCGGCTACGTCATGCTGGGTAGCGACGATTACTTCTTGCGGATGCTGACTGCAAAAAAAGACCAGAAAGCCATCAACGATTATGTCGCCTGGACGATGCAAGCGGCTAAAGCCATTGGCGTTAAGGTCGTCAATCCCGGCGGCATCAATGCGTTCAAATTTAACCAGCGCAAACTTGACCTGGATGAGCAAAACAGCCATTACGGGATAACCCCCCGCCAAATTCTTCAGGTATTGGCAACCGCCGTTAAAGAGCTGGGGGTGACTCATCCTTTGCACGTTCATGGCTGTAATCTGGGCGTACCCGGCAATATGCAAACCACGCTGGATACCATCCAAGGCATTGGCGGCTTGCCCATGCACCTGACCCATATCCAGTTCCATAGTTACGGCACGGAAGGCGACCTTAAGTTTTCTTCTGGCGCGGCGCAGATTGCCGAGGCCGTCAACAAAAACAAGAACATAACGATTGATGTCGGGCAAATTTTGTTTGGTCAGACGGTTACGGCATCCGGTGACAGCATGTGCCAGCATGCCAATCACAAATTCGCCAGCCCGAACAAATGGGTGGTCATGGACATCGAATGCGATGCGGGTTGTGGTGTCGTGCCGTTTAAATACCGCGATCAAGATTTCGTCAATGCCTTACAGTGGGCGATAGGCTTGGAAACTTTCCTTTTGGTCGATGACCCCTGGCGGATTTTCTTGACTACCGACCATCCCAACGGTGCGCCGTTCACCAGTTATCCACATTTAATCCGCTTATTAATGGACAGGACGTTCCGTAACGACGTGCTGGCAACCATCCATCCAGAAGCGCAAAAAATGACGACACTCGCTTCCATTACCCGTGAATATACACTGGATGAAATCGCTATCATGACTCGCGCTGGCGCGGCGAAACTAATCGGCTTGAAAGACCGTGGCGGCTTAAGTGCCGGATATTTCGCGGATATTACCGTGTACACCAACAACGCCAACCGCGAAGCCATGTTCACTAAACCCGATTATGTCTTCAAAGACGGTGAGTTGGTGGTGGTTGACGGAAAAGTCGTACACACCAAATGGGGCACCACCCATGTCGTCAGGCCAGACTTTGACCTATCGGTGGAAAAGGATTTGAAATCGTATTTTGACCGCTACCTCACCATGAAACTGGGTAACTTTAAAATCAGTAATGATGAAATTACGGAAGATGGGCGGGGGAGTTTGACTGTGCATCCGTTGAACCGGTAGGAATATTTTTTCAGATTCATTTCTGCTAAGCATATTGCGAGTTTAATTAGATTTCAAATAAAGGATTTTAAGCATGAAAGCAGAGGCAATGTCATTTACATTTCTTGGTAATGAAGGAATAGTAAAAATTCCATTCTTTCAAAGAGGGTATATTTGGACCAAACTAAATTGGGATGATATGCTGCTTGATCTGTTAGATGCTCAAAAAAGCCATTTTTTAGGTTCACTTATTCTTAAACAACAAGAAAAGCAAAGCGGAAAACCAAAAGAAGTTTTAGTAATTGACGGTCAGCAGAGGTTAACAACTTTAAGCGTTTTGTTAAAGTCTTTGTTTGATTCGTTCCCTGATGAAATAAAGAAAAACTGCGAAAATTCTATTTATACCTACCTTTTCTATAAGAAGAGTCCGACAGATAATCAATATTACGTCAAGATAAATCATTCGCGTATCGATTCAAGATACTATCAAGCTATTATAAAATCGGAAATCAGCGATAGTGACTATGCAAAAATTAATGACTCTAGCAACAGAATTCAGCAATGCTATAAGTATTATTCTGAAGAATTAAAAAATAGGACTCTTCAGGAAAAACAAAGTTTATTTGATAGATTGTTAGACACTGAAAATAAAATCATAGTTTTAATTGACTTAACAGAAAAGGAAGATGAGCAAGCCATTTTCGATACAATTAATAGCGCGGGTGTTAGGCTAAGTGGCGCAGATATTATAAAAAATGCACTTTTTCAAAAAGCTCTTGAATTATTTTCTGATGAAGAACAGATATCAAATCTTTATGATAATTATTGGGAAAAAACATTTGCTGCTGACGATGAAATAATTAATTTTTGGAGTTCGCAAAGGCAAACGGGCAGGTTGACAAGAGATAATGTTGAAATACTTTTGCACAGTATCGCGGTTATTAATGGCTTTTTTGATCCAGAAAAACATGTTCTTTCAGACCTTTCTCAACTTTATAAAAATCATATAAAGTTATTTGACGCTTCCAATCTGGAATTATTTTTAAAAGAAATTGCAGAATATGCAAATTTATATCGCAACAAAATATTGATATTCGAAAGCAGTACTTTATACAGCTTTGACGATAGCTTGCAGAGATTACTACACATATTAGATGTTTGTGAAATTTCAACATTTCATCCTTTTGTGTTGGCGATGCTATATAAACACAAAGATAATGAAACAACCTTAAAAGATATTCTTCAAAAACTAGAGAAATTTATAGTTCGCCGAATACTTTCAAACCAGGAAACTAAAAGTTATAACAAAAAGTGCAAAGAATTTATAGATAACGAAGAGTCAATTCAATTCAATATTACTGATGATGAGTTGTTACAAGGGCTTAAATCTATAAACAACAAAAATGCTTCTTTACTGTTATTTTGGGTTGAATTGTTCCGTCGGAGCAAAGATTTAAAGCAATCAGTCAAAGAGTTAAAATATAGCTATTCTTTGGAACATATTCTCCCTCAAAAGTGGGAAGAATATTGGAGTAACGTTCCTAATTAAAGACCGTTCTGGAAATTTAATTGATGATAAGGAGATAGCTAAGAAGGACAGAAACACTAAATGCTATTGGATTGGAAATATGACCTTGTTAAACAGCCGCCTTAATACATCGTTAAGAAACTACGGATTTTCTAAAAAACTAAATGGAGAAGGGCGGAAAAAGGGAATAAGAGATTATTCAGATCTTTCGATTACAAAGCAAGATATAGTTATTCCTTATGAAAATGGGAGTCGCACTATTTGGGACGAAGTTGCCATAACGGAAAGGACAGAAAAAATATGGAATGAAATAATTCAAATTTGGTGATGATTAAGAATTATGAATCGAGATAAGGCACTAAGCATATTGGGTAAACTTAAGCCCGAACTCCAACAAAAGTTTGGCGTATCAGAACTGGCCTTGTTCGGTTCAACGGTCAGGAATGAAGCGACCAATGAAAGCGATGTCGATATATTGGTAAGTTTCGATGGTGTTGCGACTTCATCGCAATATTTTGGCGTCCAATTTTATTTGGAAGATAACCTTGGCTGTGCGGTTGATTTAGTCACCGATAAGGCAGTGCGACCAGAGTTGCGTCCGTTTATCGAACAGGAAGCGATTCGTGTCTAAAAGTGCTAGGGAATGGCATTTTTATGTGGATGATATGGTCGGTTTTTCCGAAAAAGTCATTGCTTACACCGATGGATTAGATCAACAGGAATTTACCCAAAGCGGGCTGAATTACGATGCCACCCTGCGGAATTTGGAATTAATCGGCGAGGCGGCAACGCATATTCCTGATGATGTCCGCAATAATTTTCCAAATATACCTTGGCGGCAAATTATTGCCACGCGTAATCGGTTAATTCATGGTTATTTGGGAATCGATAATGACACTTTATGGAGCATTATCGGAACGGATATTCCGTCTTTGTTGAAAGAATTACTTGCCATGCAACAAGCTATAAAAGATTAACAATGAGTAATGTTAAATATGAGCAGAAAATTATGATTATCAACGGCGTAGCCATCGACGCAACCTTTGCCGAAGCTTTCCCGATGAAAGCAACCCGTGCAATTATTACCGCACATAACGAAAAATGGGCATTGATTGCTGCGCAAGCCATGACGGGCTTTGCCACATCGGTCATCGCATGTGGCTGTGAAGCGGGAATTGACCGGATTCTTGATTCTTCCGAAACCCCAGATGGAAGACCTGGTGTGGCGGTCATGATTTTTGCAATGGGCGGCAAGGGCTTGGCAAAGCAGCTTGAAACCCGGGCGGGGCAATGTGTACTGACCTCCCCCACCTCGGCCTTATTTGCCGGTATCGACAGCGCGACCAAAATTCCACTAGGTAAAAACCTGCGTTACTTTGGTGACGGTTTCCAGATTGGGAAAGTCATCGGCGGCAAACGCTACTGGCGGATTCCGGTGATGGATGGCGAATTCCTGGCCGAGGCGACCACGGGGCAAGTTGAAGCCATTGGTGGCGGCAACTTTCTGGTGCTGGGACAATCCCAAGCGCAAGTGTTAACGGCCTGTGAAGCCGCCATTGAAGCCATGAATAAAATTCCCGATGTCATCATGCCGTTCCCTGGTGGTGTGGTGCGCTCAGGTTCCAAAGTCGGTTCCAAGTACGCGGCACTTAATGCGTCAACCAATGATGCGTTTTGTCCGACCTTAAAGGGCGCAACCAAGACCGAACTTTCCCCTGACATAGAATCCGTGATGGAAATCGTGATTGACGGCTTAAGCAAAGAAGCTATTGATGAAGCCATGCGCGTAGGCATTCAAGCCATTTGCGACCTGGGTGCAGCCAATGGCATCAAGCGCATCAGCGCAGGAAATTATGGCGGCAAGTTAGGGCCATTCCACTTTCATTTGCAGGAGATCATGGCATGAGTGCATTGACTTTCACGCTGAAACATCAACCTAAACAACGTGTCGATCTATCGCCTTTGGTGCCCGCGAATCTTTCTGGTAAGTCTGTAAATGAGATCGCCGCATTAACCTTGCAATGCGGTAAGCAAAAAACGCCTGTCAGTGACTTATTCACCCTTTCTGGCGACGATATGCAAAACATTGTCATCGACAACAGCGTTGGCAAGCTTGATTTCATCGGCAAAGAACTCGAAAGTGGCTCGATAACGGTTAATGGCAACGCTGGCGCTTACCTGGGCATGGGGATGAAGTCTGGCAGTATCACGCTTAATGGCAATGCAGGCTTATATGCCGCTTGCGAAATGAAGAGAGGCACGCTGGAAATCAACGGCAATGTCGGCGATTTTCTGGGCGGCGCATTGCCTGGCAACAAGATGGGCATGAAAGGCGGCACTATCCTCGTCAAAGGCAATGTCGGCGACCGCGCTGGCGACCACATGCGCCGTGGCCTTATCTTGATTGAAGGCAATGCTGGTGATTATTGCGGTTCGCGCATGACCGCCGGGACAATTGCCGTGATGGGCAACACCGGTCGCTATCTAGGCTACGCCATGCGCAGAGGCACCCTATTGTTATGGAATCAGCCCCAGTTACCGGCCAGTTTCAATGATTGCGGGGCGCACACGCTAGGCTTTTTGCCCTTGTTGTTTGCTTCTTTCAAGCCAATTAATTCAAAATTTGCCGATGCTTCCGCAGCCTTCAACCGCGTCCAGCGGTATGCTGGAGATATGTCGGAAATCGGTCGGGGCGAGGTTTTGGTCAGATTATAACTTTGTAAATTGTTGGCAGATGTGGTAAAAAACACCCTAGCTTGACTGGGTTGAGGAATAAAACCTAGCTTGCTAACTCGGATCCCATAGGGGTTTACCCTACTTTCAGCCAAGCCTGCGTACTATCTGTGTAGCTGTTTTCGCAAGTTCCAGCGCAATCTTTGTTGCGCGGAGATCCACTAAAAATCATCTGCATACAACAAGTTAGCGATGGTTGGTATGTTTACTGAAATCAAAAATCTAGAGGATATCTAAATGAGAAACAACTTAAGCCAAAGAATGACATTTTTGGCCCTGGCAATACTTATGCCTTTTTCAAGCGTTGCATCGACTAGCAAAGCCGCTCCGCTGATTAAAGAGCAGCCGCACAATATTTATCATGTCATAAAAAATAAAACCCTGTTAGCGGCAACTAACCAATTAGCCACCCGCACTGGAATAACATTCAAAATCAGTGCTGATCTTAAAAATGACATTATCAACCAAAAGCTTGCGGCTGATGATTGGAAAGCCGGGGTAGCCCAACTGCTCCACGGCTATAATTACTCAACCGAGCTGGATCGAGGGGTTATAAAAACTGTGGTCATCACAGGCCGTAATGGTAGTGGAACGGATAATGCGGCAAAGACAGCAGCACAAACCGACCTGGTTTCAGTTGCGCCAGATCCTGCTAAAAACTTGCCTGGGCAATACCAAAACTTTAATGCGGGTTCCGTCCTGAAAGTCAGCCTGCCGACGAAAGCAGAACTTGCCCGCATCCCTGTGGGTGAAGAGCTTATTTTAGATTTGCCTATTGGCCAATATAAAGTAAAGCACGACAACCTTATCGACCATGCCGATGGCACTTCAACCTGGGTTGGCTACCTGGATGATGAAGGTAAAGGCTATCGAGTTTATTTGTCTCAAGGTAATGCCGATGTGATGGGCAATGTTTACACGCCCGATGGGGCTTACAACATAGAAACCGTTAATGGCCAGACCGTGATTGTCGATCTTGCAAGATCAGGCTTGCAATCTGCGGGGTATAAAAATGACGACATTGAACACCCTACCGCCAATTTAATGAATGCAGGTGCCACGGCTAAAGTAGCCAACGCCGCACAGACCAAGCCTAAAACGCCTACCGTGAGCGCCGCCACTAATACAGGCACAGTTGTTGACCTAATGGTGCTGTATGCCAAAAGCATGCAAACAACGGACTATGCCACACAGCGTGCCGGGTATCTCGTTGACGTTTCTAACCAGGCTTACCAAGATTCAGGAATCAACATGAGCCTACGGTTAGTGCATACTCGCCCAACCGCTTATGCGGAGAATAACGCCAACTCACAAGCCCTTAACGATTTAGCCAATGATCGCGGTGCGTTCGTAGGCACAGCATCGTTACGCAACCAGTATGGTGCAGACCTGGTGATGCTGTTGAGGCCTTTATATGCCCAAAGTGCAGGTGGCTGTGGCACGGCGTATGTCGGTTTTGCCAATGGTGGCGACGGTTTTTCAAATTCCGGCTATAGTGTCATTGGTGATGGCTATTCAAAAGATGCCTTATCCAATTATTATTGCAGGACTAGCACCTTTACTCACGAACTTGGGCACAATTTAGGGAACGTGCATGACCGTGAATACAGCGGCTTCCAAGGCAAATTCCCTTATTCTTATGCGTGGGGAATAAACGGTAAATTTGGCACTATCATGAGTTACTACGACCCGTCTGTCTTGCTGTTTTCCACGCCTAACCTGGCTACACAGTGCGCGGGGACACCTTGTGGTTTCGCGGAAGGCAAAGCCAATTCGTCCGACCAAGCAAAGACGATCAACTTTACTGCCCCGATTGTGGCTAACTATAGGACGAGCACCGTTAAAGCTCCGGTAATTCAGTAAACGGTATGTTTGTAAGATGACTAAACAACTCGATGGAAACAAGTGATTATGGTGTCAGAGGACCATAAAAGTTTTGGTATAGAAACGAGCGAGAAAACGATTCGAGTGTTGTTGGTTGATTTAGAAAACTGCCCGAGTCAAATTCAACAACTTATGAAAAATTTGGAGCAGTATTCGCATGTTATAGTCTGTTATGCACAAAGCGGGGCAAAAATACCTCTTGACTGGATTGTCCCGCTGACTGCGACGGTTAATGACAATAGGTTAAAAGTTGTCAAAATGCCGAACGGGGGGAAGAACGCCGCTGATTTTGGAATTACATTCTGGGCAGGCGTACTTATGTCACAATTACCACTGCAAGCACATTTCACGATTGTATCTAATGATTCAGATTTAGATCATGTTGTAAGTTTGCTTATAAGCCAACAACGTAGCGCTGAAAGAATCGGTGCAAAAAAAGAAAGCATCTTATTACCACCAAGGGTAAATGAATCAGCAACTACAGTTCAAAATCGACAAATACAAGAATACTGTTTACATCTTGTGAATCACAATAAAAATCGTCCTGCAAAAAAAGAAACATTGATTAACAACATCAAAAGCAAATTTAAAGATAATGGCATTGTTCCTGAAGAACTCTTTAATCAGTTAGTCAAAGAGTTCGCTATCGCACTACCAGCAGAAGGTAACAAAATAACTTACAATGAACAAAAAATAGCCAAACTTGCCAAGGTTTGACTTTGCAAGGATGTGCTGTGGAACACAAGGTTACCTAGGGGCTGTTCTCAATTAACCGTAACTTATTGAATATAAAAAATATTTAAAATGGCACTGGTTTTGCAACCAATTGATTCTTATTAAAATATACCTT
>JAYVGW010000319.1:0-2536 GCA_043771735.1 Methyloglobulus sp. | reverse complement strand
TATGGTCATCTCTAAAAATTCCCTCGATTTTTGCATACCCTGGGATAGCACGAAATGAGATAATAACGGCAACTCCACCAAGACCTAATCAAGTCCATGAAAGCACCTTGCCAGCCCGGATTATTTGACGTAGAAGAACGTGCCGCGCAACTGACCGACATGGGCGATCCTCTGGTGGGATTGAAGGCCCGCATAGACTGGGAAGCGTTCCGGAGTGAACTCAATCGGGTACATGACAAGGATAGAAAAAGTAATGCAGGTGCCAAGCCCATTGATGTCGTGCTGATGTTTAAAGTGCTGGTGCTCCAGCAACTGCACAACCTGTCGGATGATGGCATCGAATACCAGATACGCGACCGCTTCAGTTTCATGCGCTTTCTGGGCTTGCAGCTCGAAGACCGCGTCCCCGATGCCAAAACCGTCTGGTTGTTTCGGGACCGGCTTAAGGCCTTGGGCTTGGTTGAAAGGTTGTTCGCCGGTTTCCACCGGCAACTGGCGACCCAAGGCTATATTGCCCAGGCTGGGCAAATAGTTGATGCCACCTTTGTTGAAGTGCCACGGCAGCGCAATAGCCGAGAAGAAAATGCCCAGATCAAAGCCGGTGAAGTCCCACCAGCGTGGGACGAACCGGAAGCCAAGGCCATGCGCCGCCAGAAAGACACCGATGCGCGTTGGACAAAGAAAAACCACGAACGGCACTATGGCTACAAAAACCACATTAATGCTGACCAACAACACAAGCTGATACAAAGCTATGTGGTGACATCGGCATCCGTACACGACAGCCGAGTGTTCGACGAACTGCTGGATCAAACCGAAGATAAGGCTGGCAACAAGCGTCCCGTATATGCCGACAGTGCCTACCGCTCCGAAGCCCAGGAGCAGCATTTGGACGATGACCGGATTGACAGCCACATCTGCGAAAAAGGCAGCCGTGGCAAGCCCTTGACCGACGCGCAGAAAGACTCAAACCGAACCAAATCCAAGGTGCGCGCCCGTGTGGAGCATGTATTCGGTGCCCAAGCGCACATGGGCGGACATATCGTACGCACCATTGGCCTCCAACGTGCCAAGGTGAAGATCGGCCTGATGAACCTAGTGTACAACATGATACGCTTGGTACAACTGATTAAGCTCAACGTGAAGGTTGCGGAACAAGCTTTAGTGGACAAGCACAGGGATGTTGCGCCCGTTTCGGCATAACAAGGGCGAAACCTCGGGTAAAGAAGGTGTTGCAACCAGAATTAGCCTCAAAATTCTTGAACTCTGGAGAAAGACTAGAAAAATTTCAGCACTTTCGCAATATGGGCAGTTAAATTGCGATTAATAGAGGTTCCCTTATAGTGATTATTACGGTTGAGCAGATATAAGTGCGATAAATTTATCCACCGCTGCTCCAAGAGTTGCACTTTATCACTTCACTTTATCACTTCAAATTAAAGCCAAGCCTGAAAACTACTCTCACATTTTGAGATGTAAGTTTCCAGGCTGTCTGGCGTTACTGGATTATTACTTCCGTATTACAATCCAGTGTCATTAAAGCACGCGTCGCCCTTGAATGACGCGCAGTATGATCACGACCACCGCGATAACCAACAGAATGTGAATAAACCCACCCAATGTGTACGCGGAAACTAACCCCAGTACCCATAGGATAATTAAAATGAGCGCTATACTTTCAAGCATGTGTGCTTCTCCGTAACAGGCCGTCGATTGACGGCGATATGAATTATTGGTAAACATGTTGGGGCTGAAGTTCAGCAATGCCTGCTTATAAATCAGCAGGCTGCATGTTCATCTGCTGAGCAAAAGGAATAGTCCGGCATCTTATGCGGCATTCCCACGAGCCAACTTGTCTGGACACAGCTATACCCCCCCAGCAATACTGGCATTAGCCTTCTTCCTTTATCTCTTTTTTAATTTCTTCCTTAAGATCACCAAAGCCCGCCTGGACTTTGCCGATATTCTTTTGGACATTACCCTCAGTCTCCATGCCTTTGTCGTCCAGAATCACGCCAGCGGCTTCCTTGACTTTGCCTTTGGCTTCTTCGACGCGGCCTTTTACTTGATCTTTGTTCATGAGTGTCCCCTGATGATATGTAGCAACGGCTGGATAGCCATAACTAAAGCGTAGGATGATGTTTTCCATTGCCTATCCTAATGATACAGAGATAATCGAACACAGTCTGTGCGGCAACGCACATAGATTTGGGTGATGGTAATGCACTAATATTTAGATGCACTCTGTCAAATCCATCTAAAAGCTTATAAAAGAAAACAGCAGTTTTAACTTGGTCATTTTCTAGGTTTTGCTTGTATTGCTCGGCTTCATCGCTATGTAAAGCATAACGAATAAGGTTAGATTGTGAGAGCGAAGCGAACCACAATCTGAACCGGTTGTTGGACAAGCCCGGTGATAATCGTTACAGTCTAATCGTATAAGAAAATATCTTTTTGGATTTTATAGGTTGCGCGGAAAATCTAAGCCGCAGTACCCGAAGGCTGGCAAAAAGCGTTGTCTTGTGCAACACCTTTT
>JAYVGW010000318.1:0-5635 GCA_043771735.1 Methyloglobulus sp. | reverse complement strand
CATCATGCCCAACCCCTTCTACCAAATTTATGAAGGCGCGGCATTATTGGCAGGCGCAGAACCCTACTTTTTGAATACGGTAGAAGCAAACGGTTATCTACCAGATTTTGATTCTGTATCGGAAGCGATATGGCAACGCTGTTTCGTGATTTATATTTGCTCACCGGGCAACCCCAGCGGTGCAGTCATGCCGCAAGCCGACCAGGAAAAGCTCATCCATCTGGCAGAAAAATATGATTTCATCATCGCTTCGGACGAATGCTATAGCGAACTCTATGACGACGAAGCCAATCCGCCCGTAGGTTTACTGCAAACCGCTTACGCGATGGGCAATACGACATTCAAACGCTGTCTGGTTTTCCACAGCTTATCTAAACGCTCCAATGCACCGGGCTTGCGTTCTGGTTTTGTGGCTGGCGATGCGGATATTTTACGGCCCTATTTCCAGTACCGTACTTACCAAGGTTGCGCGATGCCTTTGCCAACGCAACAAGCCAGCATCTTGGCTTGGCAGGATGAAGCCCACGTCATCGAAAACCGCCAACTTTACCGCACCAAATTTGCCGCCTTTATCGACATACTCAGTGACGTTTGCGACATCCATAAGCCCGCAGCCAGTTTTTACGTGTGGCTGAAAACCGCGCTCAATGCTGAAGAATTCGCCCAACAACTTTTCGCCCAGCAAAACGTCACGGTATTACCCGGCAGTTACTTATCGCGCGAATTTTCTGGCATAAACCCTGGCCAAAACCATGTACGGATCGCTTTGGTTGCGCCTTTGGCTGACTGTATCGAAGCCGCACACCGAATCAAAAATTTCATAACCACCTTAAACTAAAAGTAAAACCATGACTCAACTCGAAAATATCATCAACAACGCCTTTGAACAACGCGCCGACATCACCCCAACCAACGCCAGTGCAGAAGTCCGCGATGCCGTCAACGAAGCCCTGACCTTGCTGGACACCGGCAAAGCCCGTGTTGCCGAAAAAATCAACGGTGATTGGGTTACGAACCAGTGGCTGAAAAAAGCCGTGCTGTTGTCATTTCGCATTAACGAAAACCGCTTGATGGATGGTGGCAATACCCGTTATTACGATAAGGTCGAGTGCAAATTTTCCAACTACTCCGAAGAAGACTTCGCCAAAGCCGGTGTGCGCGTCGTGCCTAACGCCGTTGCCCGTCGCGGTTCTTTCATTGCACCCGGAGCGATCTTGATGCCGTCTTATGTCAATATCGGCGCTTATGTCGATAGCGGTACGATGGTGGATACCTGGGTGACAGTAGGCTCTTGCGCCCAAATCGGCAAAAACGTCCATCTTTCCGGCGGTGTCGGCATCGGTGGCGTTCTGGAACCCTTACAAGCAGGCCCCACCATCATCGGCGACAATTGCTTCATCGGCGCACGTTCGGAAATCGTTGAAGGCGTGATCGTAGAAGACGGCTGCGTGATTTCGATGGGCGTTTACATCGGCCAAAGCACCAAAATCTTCAACCGTATGACGGGTGAAATTTCTTATGGCCGCATCCCCACTGGCTCTGTCGTCGTGTCCGGCAACCTGCCCTCTTCCGATGGCAAATACAGCCTATATTGCGCGGTGATTATCAAGCAGGTCGATGAACGCACTCGCAGCAAAACCGGCATTAATGAATTATTGCGGGATTAAGTGCGCTTTTTAAGGTGACATGTTAGAAATCTATGAAATCATAGAATGTGCTGTTCAAGGACGAACATCTCCATTCCTTTGTAAAGCTTCTGATAATAAGAACTATTATGTGAAAGGCCTGGCCGCCACAGCTTCAGGCTTAATAAAAGAATGTATTGCTGGTAGCTTGGCACATGCGTTTGATTTACCCATACCTACATTCCAAGTTGCATACTTGGATGGAGCATTAACCAAGGCTTACGGTCAAAATGCTCTAAAATCATTAGGTTCGGGTTACGTTTTCGCTTCTGAATGTATCGACTCAACCACCGAATTCAAGTATGAAATGCTAAAACAAGTTGTCCCTTCCCTGCAAAGGGATATTTTATTGTTTGATCTGTGGATTCAGAATGAAGATCGAGCGTTGTCGGATCTTGGCGGAAATCCAAATTTATTGTGGCAAAGTCAAAGTGGTCAATCTAAACTTCACGTTATTGACCACAATTTAGCTTTTGACGAAGATTTTGAAAAGAGGCAATTTTGGGAAACACACGTCTTCCGCCTACAATTTTCTAATTTTCAATTAGATTCAATTGAAAAACAGCGCATTGAATCAAGGCTTCAAGAAAGCCTTAAATGTTGGGCAGCATATTGGGATAAAATACCCGACGAATGGAAAGAAGAGAACGAGGAAACGAAACTTTTCAACTCTGAAACCACCCTAAAACGTCTTAATGAAGAAGCTCAGGGTAGAATTTGGCCGAAATTACTATGAACAGACAGGTATGTAAATACAGCATTATTTGCTTTCAACCCTTCGTTGAAACGGGAGAGTTTGCCAATATTGGTATAGTCCTTTACGTGCCAAATTCTAAACAACTGCTGTTTAAGCTCCTTAGCACAAAAGAGTGCGGTCGAATTACCGAGTTCTTTAAGCCACTGAAAAGAGAGGTTTATACTGAAACTATTCAAATTATTCGAACTGAACTCGAACGGATTCAAAAGCTGGCTACCGAAATATCAAAATTAGAAATAGATTTATTCGATGAACTCATTCGACCGCGAGAGGGTATTATTCGCTTTCAACCCAATAGGGTTTTATTCAGCACTAACTGCGATGAAACACTGGAAGAATTATTCGGTCATTATGTCCGGCGCAGCTTTGCCCATAAGGAAGAACACGAAGAAGAAATGAGAAAGCGTGTGCGTGCATTGTTAAAGGAACATAGCATGGACGAAAGCTTTAAGGAAGGGCTTATAGGTGATGAAACGAAGTACAGTGTACGTTTGCCTTTTATAAGCCAACAAAGGGAAGCCGCTATCAAACCGATCCATTTTACCCATCCTGACTCTAATAAACTCATTGAACACGGTTTATCCTGGCTAAGCAAAGTACAACAATTGGATCGTTATGGCTTTATTAAGCCTGATAAAGTCATGTTTGTTTATCGCCCTCCAGAAACAAAGCGAGGCGTTTTGTTTGAAGCGTTTAGTGATATTAGCAAACAAATCCAAGAAGCTGGAGTATTAATGATACCTATAACTCAACCGGAAAAAATAACGGACACTGCAAAACATCTTACCCGTTAAAAGCACATCCAAAAAACAATTGGGCTTTGACGCCCACTCACACACTATCTATCCAAACCTATGAGCCAAAACCTAAGCAACAACGCCATCATCTACGCGACCCTCGCCCTTAACAGCGAAATCGCGCTGCAACAAGAGTATTTGGAATCGAGCGAAGTACCCGAAGATGAGCGGGAAAATGAAGAGGAAATTCTTGAAGACTTACAACAAGCCTTTATGGAATTCGTCGATCTGTATAAAATCCGCTGCAAATCCGACAAAGAGCTGCCTGATATTGATGAATTGCTGAACAGCCAGTTGTAATTATGGCTGTGCTTTATGGCATAAAGAATTGCGATACCGTTAAGAAAGCGCGTAACTGGCTCGACAATAACGGTACCGCTTATCAGTTCCACGACTATCGCGTTGATGGACTAACGTCAGAACAGCTTCAACGTTTTGCTGCTGATTTGGGTTGGAAAACCATGCTTAACTGCAGCAGTACCAGTTGGCGACAATTGAGTGCCGAACAACTAGATAATCTCACAGAAACCAAGGCTTTACAGCTTATGTTAGAAATACCTACACTGATTAAGCGCCCAATTTTGGATACCGGCAACGAAATCCTGATTGGTTTTAAGCCAGACCTTTATCAAGCCAAGTTAACATGAGCAACACGCTGGAACTCCTTAAAGACCTGATTCGTCGTCCCTCGGTCACGCCCAAGGACGCAGGCTGTCAGGATGTGCTGACAGATCGCCTCAAGCCATTAGGTTTTAGCGAAGAACGCCTTAATTTTGCCGATACGCAAAACCTCTGGCTACGCAAAGGCACGGCAAAACCGCTGTTCGTGTTTTTGGGACACACCGATGTCGTTCCGCCTGGCCCTCTGGATGCCTGGAATTCCCCACCTTTTGAGCCTACCTTACGCGACGGCAAGCTGTATGGCCGTGGCACTGCCGACATGAAGGGCGGCATCGCCGCTTTCGTTACCGCAGTCGAACGCTTTGTTACTGAACACCCGGACCATCAAGGCTCGATTGCTATCATGATGACCAGCGATGAGGAAGGTATTGCAACGAATGGCGTGGTAAAAGTCGTAGAAGTGTTGGAAGCGCGTAACGAGAAAATCGACTGGTGCCTAGTCGGCGAGCCGTCCAGCGATAAAAAAATCGGCGACGTGATTCGTGTCGGCAGGCGTGGCTCTTTATGCGCGAAGCTGACAATACAGGGCATCCAAGGCCATGTAGCTTATCCTGAACTGGCAGAAAACCCAATCCACACCTTCGCGCCTGTATTAAAAGAATTAACCGAAGAAATCTGGGATCAAGGCAACCATAATTTTCCGCCGACCAGTTTGCAGGTTTCCAATATACATTCAGGTACGGGGGCGGAAAACATCATTCCCAGCAATGTGGAAGTGCAATTTAACCTGCGTTTTTCCACAGAACTGGATGAACACATCATTAAGCAACGTACCCACGCTATCTTAGATAAGTATGGCTTCGTATACGATATTTCTTGGCGCTTATCGGGCAATCCGTTTTTGACGAATGGCGGTGAACTTATAGCTGCCGCCCATGCCGCCATCAAAACAATCACTGGCTATGAACCCAACGACGACACCGGCGGTGGCACTTCCGATGGCCGCTTTGTTGCGCCCACCGGCGCTCAAGTCGTAGAGCTTGGCCCGCTCAATGAAAGCATCCATAAAATCAACGAACATATAGCCCTGAATGATCTCGAAGTGTTGTCTTCAATTTATGAGCAAATTCTTGTCAATTTGCTGGGTAAAACCTGAATCCCTTGTAGTATCAACCACGAAATATTGCTTGCTCTGCCAATCCGTTTCTAACCCTTCCCTGCAACACCCGAAAACACCAAATCCTCAAGAAACGCGACAATAGCAATCCCAATAATTTCTCATTCAGCTTTATTTTTAGAGGACTGCAAAAAAATTCACTGGGCAATAAAAATATCTTTACATCTTACAATGATAGTATTACTATTTTATTGAGATGTAAGCATTCCACAGTAAAAAGGCATTGAAATTGCCGAAGGCAATCGCTTCCTGTCCATCTCTGCAAAACGAGACCGCTGCAAGCATGAAGTATACTGCTTAAGTTTTTTTCAGTTAGCCAAGAGAATTTATTGATGAGCCTACAAACCCCATTGCAGCGCCTACAGCAACTTATCCGTCTGGAACGTGAAGACATCGGCATTCTAATGACTTACGGGGTTGGCATTGGCCTTCTGTCACTGGCAACCCCCGTAGCCGTTCAAGCCTTGGTTAACACCGTCGCATTTGGCGCCTTGTTTCAGCCTTTGTTGGTGCTGACCGTGGTATTGTTGGTTCTATTGAGCTTTAGCAATACCCTGGTTGCGTTGCAGTTTTATGTGGTTGAAATGCTGCAACGCCG
>JAYVGW010000317.1:0-5021 GCA_043771735.1 Methyloglobulus sp. | reverse complement strand
ACGCCAATCTTGCCTCCCATGAGCTCGACCAATTGCCGAGTGACTACCAGGCCGATGCCCGTCCCTTCTTCGTTGCTGGTTTCTTGGCCGAGACGATTGAACGGTTGAAAAAGTTCTTCCAGCTTTTCCGGAGGCAATCCCGCACCGCTGTCTTTGATAGTAATGCGTAGTTTTCCCGTGGTATTGGGGGAGCATGTCACCTCAACCTCAACCTCAACCTCAACCTCACCATGCTCGTGGTTGTATTTGATCGCATTGGAAATCAGGTTGAGCAAAATCTGCTTCACTCGGGTTCGATCGGCATGCAAGAGCCAAGTATTGTCGAAAGGGACAAAAGTCAGTTTAATGTCACGCTGCCCAGCCAGCGGTTCGGCCATAGCTTGGCACTCGCGCAACACATCGATTAGCGGCACCGCTTCTTGTGACAACGACAGCTTGCCGGACTCAATCAAGGCAAGGTCGAGGATTTGGTTAATCAGTTCCAGCAAATACCAGCCCGCTTTGATAATCTGCTCTATCTTTATCGTTTGGGCAGAGCTTGGCGGCGGGTTACTAACCCCCAGCAACTGGGCGAAACCGAGGATAGCATTAAGCGGCGTGCGCAGTTCGTGGCTCATTCTGGACAGGAATTCCGATTTGGCACGGTTGGCTTTTTCCGCAGCGGCCGTCGCTTCAAGCAGTTTCGATTCAGTAACTTTACGCCCGGAAATGTCGCGTGCCACCTTAGATGCTCCGATGACCGTTCCCGATAAGTCTTTGATCGGCGATATAGTCACTGAAACATCGATGCAACTGCCATCTTTGCGTAGGCGCACCGTCTCAAAATGTTTGATGTCCGCGCCACGGCTAATTTCAGCAAGAATAGTACTCTGCTCCATCTGGTTTTGCGTTGGTGTTAGTCGCGAGATAGGCTGCCCTATGATCTCGTCAGCCGAATAGCCGAACAGCCTTTCCGCCCCGGCGTTCCAACTGGTGATGATGCCCTGCAAATCCTTGCTGATGATAGCGTCGTCAGATGACTCTACGATGGCGGCAAGCCGAAGCTTCGCCAACTCCGCGAGTTTGCGTTCGTTGATATCCTGCATCACCCCGTTCATGCCGAGTACCGTGCCGTCTTCCGCATAGTTGCCACGGCCAGTCATGGTAATCCAACAGTATCCGTCAGGGCGCTTCGCCCGGTACTCATTGCGGTAATCGGTGTGGTCTATGAGCGCCTTGTCCCAAGCCTCGCGCGCATGTTCGGCATCCTCCTGGGTCAAGCGTCCGCGCAATTGCGCCCGGGTGACCGGGATACCTTCAGGGAAGCCAAATATTTGTGCAGCAAGATGCCCTAAGGACACTTGGTCGGTTGCGGCATCCCAGCTCCAGTCGCCCAGTTGGCCTGCATCCAGGGCAAGTTGCGCGCGCTCATGAAGTCTCTTTTGTTCGGCTTCATGCTGCTTACGTGCGGTGATGTCACGGGCGGAGCAATAAAACAGTCGGTCTTGAATGGACGTTGTAACACTCCATGAAAACCATCGGTAAGAGCCGTCTTTGCATAAGTAGCGATTTTGAAAATTGGCATCATCGCCACCGCTGATAAGCCTTTCCACTTCGGCTTGGGTGGCTTGTCGGTCATCTGGGTGAACGGCTTCGATGAAGGGTTTGGCTAGAAGCTCCGCAAGCGTGTAGCCGAGGGTTTTTTCCCAGGCCAAGTTTAGGCTTTTGAAGTAACCGTCAAAGCCAATCACGCACAACAGTTCTTGCGAAACCGCAAAAAATCGAAGGCTTTCCTCCGCTAAACGCTTAGTGACGGTAATATCACGCGAAATGGCAGCTATGTACTGTTCGCCATCCAGCCACATTTCATCTACCGCTATATCTATCGGGAAATAGCTTCCATTCTTGCGCCGCCCCATCACTTCACGCCCGGCACCCACTTTTTGTTCAATATCACACGCATCAGGAAACGCCAGCCACTTGTTACCATCGCCTTGGTCAAGCTCGGGTATCAGCAGGCCGATATTTTGCCCGATAAGTTCTGCGTCAGAATAGCCAAATAGTTTCTCAGTCGTTGCGTTAACTGTATGGATGACGCAATCATTGAACCGTAAGGTTATGATGCTGTCCACCATGGTGTTGACAATGGCGTGGACGAGGCTGTTACTATCATGCAACGCTTGCTGCAATGCATATTCTTCAGTGACATCGCGGAACACCAATACGGCTCCAACTATTTTATTATTATGGGCGCGAATCGGTGCGCAGCTATCGGCGATATCGCGCTCGACCCCATTGCGTGCAATCAGTACGGTGTGGTTGGCCAAGCCTTGAATGGTGCCATGCTTAACCGCATCCATAACAGGGATCAGGGCGGGGTGACGGGTATCCTTGTTGATGATGTGAAAAATTTCTTCAACCTTGCGGCCTAAGGCTTCAGCTTGCGTCCAACCGGTAAGCTGTGCAGAAACGGGATTGATAAAGGTCACTCGACCTTCGGCATCGGTGGCAATAACGCCATCTCCCATGGAATTGAGCGTGACGCCGAGCTTTTCCTCGCTAATCTGTAAGTTTAGGTTGGTCAATTGTAGTTGTTTATTGGTCTCTTCCTGTGCCTCAAGCAAATGCTGCGTTTCAAGATGAACCAAATCCTTGAGCCGTTGCCGTGTTTCCCGATAAAGAAAGTAAGTGAACACAAGCACAAACCACATCATAAACAGGCTGGTGGCGACGATGATGTAAAACAATTGTTTCATGTTCGCTTGCAATGCGGCATCGTGCTGCGCTAACAGGCCTTCTTCTATTCGGATGAAGCCACCCATTTCAGCGCGCATCAAATCCATTAGCCGCTTGCCCTCGCCATTGGCGACAGCCGCTTGTACGGCAGCTAGGTCATGGTGGCGGCGCAAGTCAATAACGGTAGCCAATTCCGCCAATTTGGCATCCATCAACGGTTTTATGTTGTCCAGATGGTCTTGGGCAGAACTGTTCAAGGTAAGTTGACTCAGTTCTTGCAGATGACCCTTGATAGTGTCACGCACCTTCAAATAGGATTCCAGGAAGATTTCGTTTCCGGTCAGCGCATAGCCGCGCTGACCCGTCTCAGCGTCCCTTAACTCTGATAGCAAGTCATCTGCATGGTTTAATACCAAAAAGGTATGCTTGCGTAGCTCGCCTGCTGTTTCGCTTAGTTTGAAAGCCCTGAACGATGCTACTACTACTACTACTACTATTAGTAAGAATATGCCCAGGCTAGCAAATGGCACAGAAGTTTTTTTAAGGCTGTTTTTCAAGGTAGATTTATCCTGTGCCTTACAGGCGCGGCAGTTGTTTTGGGTAGGTGCGGAATTTTTTCAGACATGATTTATCTTGATGCAATAAATAGTTTTGACGACACCCATTTCACCGTAGCAATTAAACTTGTCGAGTTCTGTGCGTTATCGTACATAAGAGTTGAATTCATTGTGCCTACGTTGGAGCGGGGATTATTAGAGATTCCCTTGTGTGAAATAAAGTGCACTCACAAACCAAGCTATTCAATCAGAGTCTCCTCCATTTTGCTCAGGAGAACCTTGTAAAAGTAAATCCGTTCGTCCTGAGCTTGTCGAAGGATGGACAGATTTACTTTGGGCTAAACGAGAAACTTCCGCCCAATCCCCGCGCATCATGGCTTTCTTTTTGCGACTCCAACCCTTGATTTGTCTCTCCGCCGACAATGCTTCTTCTCGAGTGGAGCATACTTGTGACCATGCAAGCTCCAAAGGATGGCGCGTTAAGGTATAACCAGCACATTCTCGGGTCTGATATTGACCGATGCGCCTTTCAAGGTTATCCGTGTGTCCTGTGTAATAACTACCATCAGCACAACGAAGAATATAAACCCAAAACATTTTATTTATCCTTCCTTTAAGAACCTTTCGGTAACTCTTAAGAAGAGCGTGTAATCTTTATCCGGTCATCCTTCGACAAGCTCTCGGCAACTGCTCCATGCGTTGCCCTACCTCCTGCATCCATGCAGTCGAGGACGAACGGATAAAGATTACAAGCTCAGGTATCGTTCCCATTCACATTCACAAATTCAGCCACTAACAACCCAGAAATCAGCCTTACTCTCCCCGATACACCCCAACCCTGGAATTGACCGGAAAGCCATGGGCGGCTTCTTCAGCACTAAGTAAGCGGTGGAATTCTTTTTTGACTACGCTGTAGCATTCACAAGCACGGGATTCCAATCCCGACTGGTCAAGAACGGTGATGTGACCACGGCGGTAACTAATCAAGCCTGCATGTTGCAATTTTCCGGCGGTTTCTGTGATGCCTTCGCGGCGGACACCCAACATGATGGCTATCAGTTCCTGGGTCATGGTCAATTCATTGGCGGGTAAGCGATCAACGGCTGACAATAGCCAGCGGCACAGTTGCTGCTCTATTGAATGATGCCGATTGCAGACGGCAGTTTGGGACATCTGTGTCATTAATGCCTGCGTGTAACGCAACAGCAAACGCATCATCGGCCCTGCGCGATTGAATTCTTCCATCAGCAAGCGCTCTTTTAGTCGGTAACCGCAGCCCGCTGTCTGCACTGTTGCCATGCCGGGGGTGGTATTGCCGCCGAGGATCAATGAAATTCCGACCATGCCCTCATTACCCACTCCCGCAATTTCTGCCGATGCGCCACTTTCCATGACGTAATGTAGGGACACGATGGCGGTCGTCGGGAAATAGGCATGGTGCAATTGAATATCGGATTCGTAGAGAACCTGACCAACCGGCATCGGAACCAGCTCCAGATGGGGCGCAATACGCGCAAATAGTTCCGCAGGTAGGGCTGCGAGAAGCTGGTTTTGGTTGGGGTTATGCTGGGGCATATTGGCGACCATTTTGTTGTCTACAAAACCTTCCCGGTAGCGTGAAAGTTGAAAAGCGGCTGAACAAGGAAGGTTGGGCTATAAAGACTTTTTTTGCCACTTTATAACACACTGGGGCAAGTCATAGCGTTAAAAATGCTATTGTTCTGGTTAAATTTGAGTAGGCGTTATAAG
>JAYVGW010000316.1:0-4008 GCA_043771735.1 Methyloglobulus sp. | reverse complement strand
GGGGGCATTTTCAAAAATAGACCATCGGGAAATTTAAATTTTTTCTGGAACACAAAAGACCGCTTGTACAAGAACTCTATTTTCGGACAGCCTCCTAGTTATCTGATTAAAGTAGTTCCAGAATTGAAGCTCAACGGACAAACCGTCAAGACTGGTACTGCCATGAAGCTCGGTGAAGAAATGCCGTTTGTCACCTCTGTGAGCTTTACTGGACGGGGAGCAGTGTAAGCCCCACGGACTTACAATGTCATTACGGGGTCTTATCTATCTGTCAATATATTTGCTGGGAATGTATCGTCTGCGTTGCTACAAAGCGTAAAAACTAAGCTAGAAGAAACAAATACTAAAGCAGAGATCAATGATCCAGCACAAGTTTTATCACTTACTCGCGAGGAGCTCGTAGGTGATCTCTATTATGCAGGTAGCTTGGGTTACTATGGCCAATATTTAGCTATTTTGAGAGCTATGGAGTTACAAAATGGTGGACATTACCAACTTGCCGCTGGCACTGGCACGGTAGGTTATGAGCCAAAAGTTAGTTATTTCTTTGGATTACCCAAAGCCATCGAACCCGGCGGAGTTGCATTTGACATTCCTCTGTATAATATTTCCGGTGTTGATGATGGTGATCTTCCGAAAAAACGACAATTTATTTTAAATACGGGGTTCTTAAGTTCCGCTTTAGAACATACTGTTCCAGAACAGATGTTTACAAGTGATGCAAAGCCAGGAGAAGCCATATCTGCTGTGAAGGCATTAGCAAAAGCAAATGCCTTAAACCAAAGAATTTATCACATTACGTCAGCTAATCAATCAACTACAATCAATAACATCCATCATGACAGCGATACCATGACGGAAATCAGGAATGCCTTAAATACTGGGAAGGAAGTGATTACCCATACCGATCCCGTCAGTGTACCGGGGTGGACAGGGGCTGGTTATATCATCACCGACCCTGATACTGGAGCAGGGGCTTACAAGATAGCGGGTGGTGCAAACGGCGGTATGATTGATATACAACCAAATAACACACCTCCTTATGGGGCAATTTTAATGTTGGGTTTTACTGAGGTTTTAACGGATAGCCCGGTACTAGTTGGTAGAATTGCTGCTGGATTTGTTGGGCTTGGTTTTGGTGCGATTGTGGGTGGATTAGTATTGGCTATCATTTTGGTGGTTGTTGTTTCATATATCGTCAATGCTATTAAGCAAATCGAAGAAGAATTTAAAGCAGATATTATTAATTGGGCCGCAACTAATTCAGTTGCTTCGCAGTTGCCTATTGATAATTGCAAAATATCATCAGTAAATAGAAGATTAATATTATCCGGCTGGTTGCAATGTGGTTATCGTTGTAAATCAGCTGTACCTCCAAACACACTCATAGCTAGGTATCTTCCTGTTGAATTTGGTTGTCCAAGTCCCTTACCCTGTGTGCCAGGATTAATAAATCCTCCAGAAGCAAGATTACCATTAAGTGTGCCAGTTCCACTTGAAGTTTTCCAATGCATTGGGCTAGCCCAATGATTTTGGATATTATAAAAGTTGTATATTACGACCAATTATTATTCATTCCCTATGTATTTGGTAATAGTCCGCTTTTTACATCAGGATTATTTTTCCCTCATGAAGCTAAGAACAAAAAATTTTTAGCTTTTAAATGTTTGGATAAAGCTAAAGAGATCATTACTGAAATGGGGGTTCAATATAACAAAGAATCTCAAGAGTTTATTAATATTGACAATATTGTTAATTGGATAAAAGGTAATGGCGTTATAAGCATAAACGAAATAATGGCATTAAATACCTTTATATTTGACTACATTATTTATGCTTACGACGGGGAGTTGCCAAAATACTTTGTTGGGTATTCAGATAATATGGGTCAATTACTACAGCTCTATACGTCTATTTTGCGTACAAATTTATATGCTAATATCAAGGAAGATGCCCCAAAAATGGTAGTGCCTGAAATTGAAGAAGTCTCTGACGAAGAAATTAACTTAATATTAAACACCCCTGAATTAAAGCAAGAAGTCGAAGTAAGGCTTAGTTTTTTTAAGACCCATATAAAAATTATAAATAACTAGTGACTGACCGAAAACGCGACCTTCCAACCGGCCCCTCATTTTTGTCGGCATTCCATCGCCGCCCGACCCCCTGTTTTTCTGAAAAACTGCCTTTGCCCGGCCTATGTTTTTGTTTGAGGGCGCTTTTCCTAATCTTCAGGCGTTACGACGCCCCGGCGTCTTATTTTTTACCCTTGTTTGTTGTCGTTAAGCGGCTTTTTTGTACGGCCCGCGCTTCCGCTGCTCTTTTTCCAAGGCTTGCTGGCGGATCACCGCACCTAGCCGCTTAATATTGCGCGAGACAACCGCTAAGGCAACGTAACACTTGAAGCCTTTAATGCCATGGTCGGGACAGCTGTCCAGGCCGTTTTGCTCCAGGGCGTTAATGGCTGATTCTACGCCGGAGTGCTGGTTGCGTAGTTTTTTAAATTCGTCGCTACCTTCATGGGCTTTGTCCGCTTGGCTGAGACGGCCTTTTTTGGGCAGGATGACTTGCTCAAGATGGTTTTTCAGTTCGGCTTGGTTGGCTTTGCTGTGGAAACCTTTGTCAAAGCTGGCGACGGTAAGTTCGGGGAAGCGCTTACGTGTTTGGGTGACCATTTCAACGGCGATGGCATCATCGGTCTGTTTTTCCATGACCTGGTGATGAAGGATGAAGCGGTGCTGGTCTTCCATAATGCAAACCCTGAGCCCTAGTTCAAACGGCACGCCGGCCTTACCTTTGCAGATCCATTCGGTATGCGGCTGAAAGATGGAAAATAGCTTTTCTTCATGGGGGATGGTTTCGCCTTGGATGACCCGGCGGTCTATCTGATCCAGCAGTATACGGACATAGCCTTGGTAGTTTTCTACTGCGGTGAATTCAACAGAGATTACGCCACCCCGCCGGGCTTGCTGTACGGTGTATTCGGATTTTGCAAGCCACTCGGCCGTCCTATCCAGGTAGGTTTGATGCGCTTGTTTGATTGCTTGTTCGCGTTTGGCTTGTTTGCTGGGGTCTTTGGCGCTGGCGTGTTTGAGCTTTTGGATTTTACGGTACTGCTTTTTGATTTGCCGCAGGCTGTGTTGGTGTTGGCGCCAGCCCGGAAGGGTATGGTGTTCGGCTAAGGTGTAGGTTGCTTCGATGACTTTGCGGATGGCGTCATAGAGCAGGTTGATGTCGGTGGGAAAATGTACGTGGGTTTCTACGACAAAGGAGTCGCAACGCCCGCGTAGTGGGTCAGCGTGAGGCCTGTTTTCGGCTTCAGCGGGGACGGTTGGCCCAATGTTTGGCTTTTTTTTTACCAGGCGGTGCCCGGCTTTGACCACTTCCTGGTTGATTTGGTCAAACAACTCCGGGGTGAACAGCATCAGGTTGTCTTTGATGCTTTGCAGGGAGTAGCGGGTGTCGTCACACCAGTCGCTGTGCCCCAGCATTTGCCGGATGGTGCCGTGCTGGTTGGCCAGTTCATGAATGCGGTCATAGTCGGTGTTCAGCCCGAGGCGCAGGACGCCCAGCACCAGGATTTTCCATTGTTCCATGCCGGGTCGCCCACGGCTTGGGTCAACCGGCTGGGTGCGTTGTTCTTCAGTCAGCCCGTGTCCGCTACGCGTCGGCAGGACTTGCCCCAAGAGTGCGAAGATACGTTCCCGTAGCTCGGGGGTGACATAGATGTGTTGTAATCCTAGCAAGATGTGCAATGTTGAAGGCTTGGCTTTTTCCAGCTCTGACGTGACATAGATGTGTTGTAATCCTAGCAAGATGTGCGGGATGTCGTCTCTGGATTTGAGGCTGATCTCAAGGTCGGCAATGTCGATCTGACCAAAGGTCATTTGGGGGTTGTGTACTCTGCGCATAGGATTTCAAATGACGAAGATTTTGGGCTTGGGTCGGTTTTCGGGCTGGTGCCGATAAAAATTCAATAACTTGGCAGTGAATAGTGCATTTGTTTGTTTT
>JAYVGW010000315.1:0-16427 GCA_043771735.1 Methyloglobulus sp. | reverse complement strand
CCCTAAAGCCAATAACGCTATTTCCATTTCTGGCGCTACTGACATGAACGCCGGGCAAATATTCCAACACATCGTTTAAGCGCCTCGCGCCTATGCGCTTGATGTCCTTGCTGGTCATGACGGAGGTGACGGAGGTGACGCTTGGGCTTAAATTTGTAGGAACCGGGTGGCCAGCGGCTATAGACTGCAATTCCTCTGAGCCTTGAATCAAGTCAAGTTCGTCCGGCTCAGGGTCTTCTGCCCGGGCATTTTGGGACAATACAACGATCAGGATAAGCCATCGAGTGATCAGATGCATGTCTGGATTTGAATGCATAATTGACACCCCCGTATTAGGGATAAACTAAGAGTTCACGCTATACATGTATTAGCATTATTTTCTTAATTTGCACTTAACTATACGGCACTCGGCTTAGTGCCTGTTTTTGATTTTGTTGCAGAAATAGCCAATATTCTAATAGAACCCAAAACAACACTGAAGCTTCTTCCAGCTTAATTGTTTTGCCGAGCATTTCCATTTTCAAATATTATGGGAACATAATAATAGGAGTGTAAATTTGTTAATCAATATCTTCAGGTTTACGATTTACATAACGCTGCAATGTTTTCCAGTCGGTGTGAAGCGTAAATAAACATGTTTCGTCTATGCTGTACCCCTTGCTAAGCAATCTCGTTGCCGCTGCATGCCTTAAATCATGAAAATGTAAGTCTTTGATGCCCGTTATCTTACATGCCCTGTTAAATAATGTACCAACTGTCTTTGAATTATATGGAAAGATGTATTCACTATTCTGTGATTGTCTCTGTACAATTTTCCATGCCGTTTTTTCGTATTTAAACCGACGATGATTCCCTTTCTTATCCCTTGGGTGTTTAGCGTCGCGAACCATTCCAGTTTGTCTTTCATTATTATTGTCAACCCATTCCAGTCGGGTTATTTCAGAAAGCCTTCGGCTGGAAAAATAAGCAAACCACATTAAATCGGACATGGGGGTTTTGGTTCTTAACTTCTTAAAATGTCGGGTAAGTTTCAGCAATTCAACCCATCTTGGCAGCCTGTCACGGCTAGCTGATTTGGCAACTAATTTTTCCTGTTTCAAAACCACCATCGCCCGTTCGAAAACGCCCGGATGATAATCAAACCCTTCGGTGGCACTCATTGTGCGAAGGATCGTTCTCAACCATATCACATCATTCAGGACGGTCTGCGGTTTTGCGTTTCTGTTTCGTTCTAAGCAATGGGCGATAATGTGCTTTGCCGATAACTTCGCACACGGTATTTCTGCAATTGGGTGCTTCAATAACCGCGCTATGTCGTAGTTTTTGGAGCGTCCGTAACTATTGGCGTATTGATCTTGATACCGGGCAATAATCTCACCAATCAAATCGTCTGAAGCCTTGCCATGAATGGACTCATATTCAAGTTCCTTTACGCGCTTATCGTGCCATTGTTGTGCAATCGATGCATTTGAAAAAGTCTTATTCTCAATAATAACCTTCCCGTCAATCTTTTTTTGAATGAATATCCGGTATGATGTGGTGCCGTTTCTGTTCTTTATTTTTATTGGTTTTGCCATAGCCCAACCCATAAAAAACACACGATGAAAATGAACGTGTGAATAACCAGTGGTATAGTGTAAAAAATATCCTAAATATCAAGTCTTTTTCATAAATATGCAGGTCAATATCCAGCAAAATAGCGGCATTACGCCACATAGGTTCTGCGTAGCCCCGATGATGGATTGGACGGATCGGCATTGTAGGTATTTTCATCGGTTTATCTCCCAACACGCCATGTTGTATACCGAAATGGTGACAACGGGGGCTTTGATACATGGCGATCATGATCGGTTTTTGCAGTTTAATCGTGAAGAAAATCCGTTGGCTTTTCAATTAGGTGGCAGTAATCCGCGTGAATTGGCGATATGCGCCAAAATGGTTGAAGATTTTGGCTACGATGAAGTTAACTTGAATGTCGGCTGCCCCAGTGACCGGGTGCAAAATGGTCGGTTTGGCGCGTGTTTGATGCTGGAGCCGGAGCTGGTTGCTGACTGTGTTGCGGCAATGTGTGCCGCAGTTTCGATTCCGGTTACCGTTAAATCCAGGATTGGCGTTGATGATAGGGATTCTTACGAAGAGTTGGCCTTCTTTGTTGAAAAAGTAGCCAATGCGGGTTGCAAGACCTTTATCATCCATGCCAGAAAAGCACTCTTAAGCGGCTTATCGCCTAAGCAAAATCGAGAAATTCCCCCGCTAAATTACGATGTTGTCTATCAATTAAAGACTGATTTTCCACAACTGGCGATTATCCTGAACGGTGGCATTATAAATTTGGATCAAACCGAAAGCTTATTACAACATATTGATGGGGTGATGGTGGGGAGAGAGGCTTACCACAATCCTTATTTGTTGGCTGAGGTTGACGCACGCATATACAATGCCGCTTTGCCGCCCAAGTCGCGCCATGAAATCATGGAATTATTGGTGCCTTATATTGAAGGGCAATTAGCGCAGGGCATCCGCTTGAATAGTGTCACCCGCCATATATTGGGCCTTTTTCACGGCGAACCCGGCGCTAGGGCTTGGCGACGGCACTTAAGTGAGAACGCCACCAGCCCGAATGCAGGCATCAAAGTGGTGCGGGATGCGTTAGCTTTTACGGTTCATTGAGGTATACTGCCAAAACTTAAATTTAGTAGAGCCAAGCACTATGGAAGAACAGTTTTCAAAAATTATCGCAGCTATTGGTGAAGATTTAGGACGAGAAGGCTTGGTCGATACGCCGAAACGTGCGGCTAAGGCATTTAAATTCCTCAATAATGGTTACGAAAAAAACCTTGATGAAGTCCTTAATGACGCAATTTTTACCGCGGATTCTGAAGATATGGTCATCGTCAAAGACATTGAGTTGTATTCCTTGTGCGAGCATCATTTGCTGCCTTTTATCGGCAAATGCCATGTGGGTTATTTGCCGATGGGCAAAGTCATGGGCTTGTCTAAGGTCGCCCGGGTGATTGACATGTACGCCAGGCGTTTGCAGATTCAGGAAAGACTGACCAAACAAATTGCCGATGCGATTATGCATGCGACGGGTGCTAGGGGGGTTGCCGTGGTGATCGAGGCTAAACATTTGTGCATGATGATGCGCGGCGTTGAGAAGCAAAATTCGGTGATGACAACCTCTGTAATGATCGGTGCATTTCGTAAGGAAATCAGCACACGTTCTGAGTTTTTGAATTTAATCAGTCGCTAGCTCAACAATGTCCGCAAAATCAATTACTATGTTCCTGTGTTAAATGGCATCGAGACCCATGCTACGCCATCGCAACATTGCGTGATGAGCGGATTAAAAGGCTATAATTAACTTAAGTAAATACCTGTTCCTGTCGATTTAAGGTCGTTACATGCAAGAAACCATATTACAAAGCTGGCAGGATGAAGCTTGGCCTACCATAAAATCCAGTCAGCCATTGCCGATGGGCGACGGGGTTATTGATAGCACGGCATTTAACACCATTGAAATCGATAAGGTTTTTGAGGCGGTCAACCATGCTTCGACCACGGTGGGGCAGGCCACTTTATACCGTTCTTTATGCCAGCCATTAAGCGATATTAGGGCAATCAAGGCCAAACAAGAGGCGGTCGAAGAGCTGAGGGAAAACCAGAAGCTGAAAGGCCAGCTTGAAGACATGGTCACCAGCGCGGCGACCAACGAAAAAAACCTGCATTTATTGCTGTTTGGCGAGTTTCTTGGGGCATTTTCCCAGGCGCGGGGCAAAAATGAAATCGAAGGTTATGGCTATAAGCAATACAAAAACGGTGTCCGCTTTATTCAGGATTTCGTCGGCAATATCCAAACGGCGGAAACGCCGAAAGGGAAGTACCTAAGCGAAATTTTTAATAAAGTTAAGGTGTTCTCAGAGTCTCGCTACTATGCCTTGATGGAAGGCCCGGTCTACTTTGTTGAAGGTAAGATTACCACCAAGGAAGAGCGTGGTGATGCGCGTTTTCCAATCCCCGTTATTTTTACGCCGCAAATATTCAAACCCGTATTGCTGGCTTCCATATTTGGCCTGTTTTGGCTAATTTCAATTTTTTCACCCGTTGACATAATGCCTGCCCTGCCTACGGCATCCATTTTTTTGGGGCCTTTATTGCTGCTGTATTTCCCTATTGTGGGCGGATATGACCGCGATAATTGCATCATTCCGTTAAGGAACGATTATAAAAAAGCTGAACCGGTTGCTGAATTATTGGACGCGCTGGGGCAAATTGACGAATTGCTGTCGTTCATGAAATTTGCCGATAGTTTTACCCACAGCACCGTGTTGCCGACGTTTGAAGATGCCAAACACCATCGCATTAACCTTACTTCGGCGGTAAACCCCGTGTTAGGTAAGGAAAATGCGGATTACATCGGCAATGATTTTGTCTTGGATGACGACAAACTGGTCTTGCTAACTGGTCCCAATAGTGGCGGCAAGACGGCATTCTGCAAAACCGTGACGCAAATTCAGGTGCTGGCGCAGATTGGCTGTTACGTCCCAGCCAAAACAGCAACATTGACTGTAGCGGACAGGGTTTTTTATCAAGTGCCGGAAATTAGCCATTTGGTCGATGGGGAAGGGCGCTTTGGCACCGAACTAAAACGCACGAAAGACATCTTTTTGGCGACCACGGCAAAAAGCCTGGTCGTGTTGGACGAGCTTTCCGAAGGCACAACCTTTGAAGAAAAAATGGAAGCCTCCTCAAATGTACTCAACGGTTTTTACCGAAAAGGCAACAGCACCATCCTGATTACCCATAACCATCAATTGGTTGACCAGTTTGCCAAAGCCGGCACTGGCATCGCAAAACAGGTTGAGTTTGCCAAGGATGCGCCGACGTATCGTTTAATACCGGGCATTTCCAGGGTAAGCCATGCGGATCGTGTGGCGAAAAAAATTGGCTTCTCCAAGGAAGATATCGACAATTATTTTGATAATCAACTAGACACCTCAAAATGAAACTAGGCACCGCCTTAACCAACAGCGCAACCAAAGCCATGTTGCTCGGCTCTGGTGAGCTGGGCAAGGAAATCGCCATATCGCTGCAACGGTATGGTGTAGAAGTTATCGCCGTAGACCGCTATCCAAACGCCCCCGCCCACCAAGTCGCCCATCGTAGCCATGTCATCAATATGACGGATGCCGTGGAATTGCGAAAAATCATCGATTTGGAACAGCCCGACATTATCATCCCAGAAATAGAAGCGATTTCGACCGATGCCTTGGCTGAGGTTGAAGCTGAAGGCCTTTGTCGAGTAATACCTAACGCCAGGGCAATCCAACTTACGATGAACCGCGAAGGCATCCGCACATTAGTTGCTGAAACGCTGCAAATACCGACCTCAAAATACGCGTTTGCTGAGGATTACGCGCAATTGAAAGCCGCCGTTGATGGCGGGATCGGCTATCCCTGCTTCGTTAAACCCACCATGTCGTCTTCCGGCAAAGGCCAAACGATGGTTAAAAGTCCCGATCAACTTGAACAAGCGTGGAATTATGCTAGATTTAGTGGCAGGGTTGACACCGGAAAAGTGATCGTCGAGGCCAAGGTCGATTTTGACTTTGAAATCACTTTATTAACGGTACGGGCATTAGATAATACGGGTCAAATTCAGACTTATTTTTGCGAACCCATCGGGCATATCCAGGAAAACGGCGATTACCGAGAAAGTTGGCAACCACAATTGATGGGTACATCAGCGCTAAGTGCAGCAAAGGCGATTGCGCTCAAAGTAACTGATGAGCTGGGGGGGGTGGGTTTATTCGGCGTTGAGTTGTTTGTAAAAGGCGACAATGTCTGGTTTTGTGAAGTAAGTCCCAGACCGCATGACACAGGTTTGACTACACTTGTCACCCAGAAGCAGAATGAATTTGAATTGCATGTACGTGCTATTTTAGGGTTGCCGGTCGATACTGGCTTGCAAAAACAGGGCGCTAGTGCTGTAATTCTGTCAGATATAAAGGCGCAGGATTTTTTTTATACCGGTTTAGATGGGGCGTTGGCAGTGCCTGATAGCGAAATTAGGCTGTTTGGTAAGCCAGAAGCCTTGGTTAATAGGAGGATGGGCGTGGCGCTGGCTTCGGCTGAAACAGCCGATGAAGCAAGGAACAGGGCGGCCAAAGCCGCAAGTTTAGTGGGTATTCATTCCGTACAGTAGGCATAATAATGATAAAAAATACATTTTTTTTATTGACCTTATTCATATCAAATCTAGCGATTGCTGATATTTATAAATACGTCGATTTAAATGGCCGTGTTCACTACACGGATGAAGCCAGAAGTTCCCTTTATAAGCGTATCATCAAGACCAGTCCATACCGTCTTAAGATGATTAATGAGAGCCGATCAAGGACTAGAGAACTCAGTCATCACTTCCCATCTGTATTTCATAGCTTTAGTGACCGCTTTAGCAATCGGAGCGTAAAAAGAAATAGATATTCTGATTTAATCGCCAATGCCGCCACTAGGAATGGGGTTGAAGAAAGATTGTTGCATGCGGTAATCCAAACAGAGTCGGCTTATAACGCTGGTGCCATATCCCCGGCCGGTGCAGTTGGATTAATGCAGTTAATGCCCGGTACGGCCAGGCGTTACGGCGTGCTTAACCGGACTGACCCAAGCCAGAACATTGATGGCGGAACGCGGTATTTAAAGGATTTGTTGGGCATGTTCAATTACAACCTCGATCTTGCCGTTGCGGCTTACAATGCAGGCGAAAATGCAGTCATTCGATACAACAACTCTATCCCGCCTTATCCAGAAACACGAAACTATGTCCGGCAGGTATTGGCTTTGTACCACGGTTCATTTTAAAGGGACGATGCCAGTTTTCCCCGCGTGGGACATGGTGTGATTTGAGCCCACTACATTTCTTTATCCAAAAGAAGTTGCCGGGCGCATTCTCCGGTTTGTAGCCTGATTTGATTTCAAATTCCCAAAACTTTCTTCCAGGAAAGTTTAGTTTGTATTATTGCGAATTTGACGAATTCACCGTTTACCTATATTATTCTCGGGTTATGTTAGCTCGCTTACCCAATTTCATAGACCCTTTGTTACTGGCCGATAGGAATGCCAATATCGAAGGGGAATTACCCGTTAATAAGCTAGAGAGGATCGCTGGTTTATTGTCCAATGATGACGGGAATGTTTCTGTTAAGTTGTTTTTTGGCAGGGAAGGCAAGTTGGCTACGATTGATGGGCATATTTCTGCTGTGCTGGCGCTAAAATGCCAAAGATGCTTAGAGCCTGTGGAATGGCCTGTCAGTAGCGAAATTAAGCTTGGTGTCGTAAGCACATTGGAGCGGGCAAACAATTTACCTGATGGTTATGAACCTTTGTTGCTCGTTGAAGAAGGCAAAATCCCCCTCACGAGTATCGTCGAAGATGAGTTATTGCTTACTTTGCCAAGTATCCCGAAACACCAAGATGGTTGTGCAGCACCCGATGTGCCTAACAATAAGCCCGAACCATTACCCAAAACCGTTCGGGCAGCGACCGAAAATCCTTTTTCCATATTAGCTGATTTAAAAGACAAAAAAAAACTGGAGACCCACAATGGCAGTACAAAAAAGTAAAGTATCACGTTCAAGACGCGGCCAACGCCGCTCCCACGATTCCTTGACCGCAAGGACATTGTCCCAAGACCCGTTGACAGGCGAAACCCATTTGCGCCACCACGTTACGCCAGAAGGGTATTTTAAAGGCCGTCAAATCGTAACGACTGAAAGCGAAGATTAATTTTTCTACCGTTTTACTTTGGTGTTTTGTTAGTGGGTTTCCGTTAACTTAGCCTTAAGTTAACTATTTCGGAGCACTTCTTAAGCGTGAGTTTGACGATCTCGATAGATGCAATGGGCGGTGACTTCGGCCCTGAGGTGACTGTACCTGCGTCTTTGGAATGTTTAAAAAACAATCCAGACTTAAAGTTGATATTGGTTGGCGATGCAACCGTTCTCAATCAGCATTTAGCCAAAAACCAATCTGCATTTCACGATAGGCTGGTCATCCAACATGCCTCACAGCAGGTTGAAATGCACGAATCTCCGGCTAAGGCGTTGAAGAACAAAAAAGATTCGTCGATGCGTGTGGCTATCAACTTGGTTCATGAAGGCCGTGCAGATGCTTGTGTCAGTGCCGGCAATACCGGCGCTTTGATGGCAACCGCCCGATTTGTACTAAAGATGATTCCTGGCATAGACCGCCCAGCCATTATTTCCACGCTTCCATCCATTTATGGACATACTCACGTCCTCGACCTGGGCGCAAACGTCGATTGTACGGAAGAACACCTTTATCAATTTGCCGTCATGGGCAATGAATTGGTCAAAGCCGTTGAGAATATAGAAAGCCCCAAAGTTGGCCTGTTGAACATCGGCGAGGAAGACGTAAAAGGTAACGAGCAAGTCAAGGCGGCGGCAAAACTGCTGGAAAATTCATCCTTGAATTACATCGGCTATGTCGAAGGTAATTCGCTGAATGCCGGCAACATCAAAGTTGACCTGATCGTTTGCGATGGTTTCGTCGGCAATGTGGCGTTGAAATCCATAGAGGGTGCGGCGAAAATGATTGGCACCTTGCTTAAAGAATCGTTTTCTAAAAATATTTTTACCAAATTGGCAGGATTAATCGCCTATCCGGTGCTCAAGTCGTTTAAGGACCGTATTGATCCACGTCTATATAATGGCGCAAGTTTTCTGGGGCTTAGGGGTTTGGTCATCAAAAGCCATGGTGGCGCGGACGCGCTGGCGTTTAAGACAGCGATTCAAATTGCCGAACTTGAAGTTAAACAAGATGTTATTAGAAAGATAAGCGAGCAGGTCGAAAAATCCCTGACCCTGAGAAAAAGCGCATGACGCATTATGCAAAAGTGCTGGGTACGGGTGGCTACCTGCCTGAAGAAATTCGTACCAACGACCATATTTCACAAACTGTTGACACCTCCGATAGCTGGATTTACGAACGCACAGGCATCAAAAGCCGCCGCATAGCGGGCGCAAATGAAACCGCCTCAAGCATGGCTGAAATCGCGGCGCGACAGGCGATAAGCACTGCCCAAATCAACCCAGAAGAAATCGACTTAATCATTGTCGCAACAGGTACGCCTGACCGGGTTTACCCAAGTACCGCATGTTTGCTTCAACATCGTTTGGGGATCAAAAACTGCGTTGCTTTTGATGTCCAAGCCGCCTGTTCCGGCGCAATTTATGCACTTAGCATTGCTGACCAGTACATTAAAACGGGTGCAGTCAAAAATGTGCTTATCGTAGGTTCAGAAATCTGTTCCCGCATTGTTGATTGGACAGACCGCGGCACTTGCATCTTGTTTGGCGATGGTGCAGGGGCTTTATTGTTGGGTGCGTCTGATGAAGCAGGGGTGTTGTCTACCCATATCTATTCCGATGGCAGCTATGAGGACATGCTTTATTGCCCTAACCCGCAAGTTGCGACCGAAGCCAGTAAGCATGAAGCGGGTACCATCAGTATGCGAGGCAATGAAGTTTTTAAGATGGCGGTCAATACCTTAGAACGCATTGTCGATGAAACCCTGGAAGCCAATAACATGGAAAAATCCGATGTCGATTGGCTGGTGCCACATCAGGCCAATATCAGGATTATCGCAGCTACGGCAAAAAAACTGAAAATGTCCATGGATCAAGTCATTGTCACTCTGGAAGAGCAGGGCAACACGTCTTCCGCATCTGTGCTGCTCGCCTTGCACGAAGGTGTTAGCGACGGACGCATCCAGCGTGGACAAGTGGTCTTATTGGAAGCATTTGGTGCTGGATTCACCTGGGGTTCCGCGCTAATCAAATACTAATCGGCGACATTACACCATGAGTGGACAACAAAAAAATCTGGCATTTGTTTTTCCTGGGCAGGGTTCCCAGTCTGTGGGTATGCTCAACCAATTGGCGGCAAGTTATCCCCAAGTTAAACAAACCTTTGATAAGGCCTCTTTCGTATTGGGGCGTGACCTTTGGGATTTGGTCGTTAATGGCGCGGAAGAGGAGCTTAACCAAACCCAAAATACCCAACCGATCATGTTGGCGGCGGGGGTGGCGGTATGGGACGTTTGGTGCAAACACAGTGCCATTCGCCCGGCCTGGATGGCGGGACATAGCCTGGGTGAATACACTGCGCTGGTTTGTTCCGGTGCGCTGTTTTTTGAAGATGCCGTTAAGCTTGTTGAAGCAAGGGCAAAGTTTATGCAGGAAGCCGTACCCGCAGGTGTGGGCGCTATGGCGGCTATCTTAGGTCTGGACGATAAGCAAGTCGTTGAGGTTTGTGCCAGTGTTGCAGGAACGGACGTTGTTTCAGCCGTCAATTTTAACTCGCCGGGTCAAGTCGTCATAGCCGGACACGCAGCGGCGGTCGAACGTGCAGCGGCGGCAGCGAAAGCGGCTGGTGCTAAACGGGCGGTGATGCTGCCTGTCAGCGTCCCTTCCCACTGCGCATTGATGCAATCGGCTGCGGACAGGCTTGATGAATACATGCAAGACATCGCATTTGCTACGCCGAAAATGCAAGTGCTCCATAATGTTGATGTGGAATCGCATGCCGCGCCGGAAGTTATACGCAATGCATTAAAAGAGCAGCTATATAAGCCTGTGCGTTGGGTGGAGGGCATTGAACGAATGCACAATAAAGGCGTAACTATTTTTGTAGAGTGCGGCCCAGGCAAGGTACTAACCGGCCTGGACAAGCGTATCGCCAAAGAAGCTGAACATTTGGCACTGCATGACCCAGAAACCTTAGATAAAGTATTGGAGCAACTTAATGACTAAACCGGTCGCTTTGGTAACAGGCGCCAGCCGAGGTATTGGCAAGGCAATTGCGGAAAAATTGGCCGCAGTTGGCTTTTTTGTCGTGGGTACGGCGACAACAGACGGTGGCGCAGAAGCCATTTCCGTGTATCTGGCAGAAAACGGTAAAGGTTTAAAGCTGAATGTTGCCGATGCTGGTTCTATAGAAGAATCCATCAAGACGATAAATGATAGTTTTGGCGCGCCAACCGTACTCGTCAACAACGCCGGTGTTACCCGCGATAACCTGTTGATGCGTATGAAAGATGAGGAATGGGATGACATCATCAACACCAATTTGACATCCGTGTTCCGCATGAGCAAAGCGGTTTTGCGCGGCATGATGAAGGCCAAAACCGGGCGCATCATCAATATTTCGTCCGTGGTCGGTGCAACGGGCAATGCCGGGCAAGCCAACTATGCCGCAGCTAAAGCGGGTATGATAGGCTTTGCCAAGTCGATGGCGAAAGAAGTCGGTTCGCGCAATATCACCATCAATACCGTCGCGCCCGGGTTTATTGACACCGATATGACTAAGGAATTGAGCGACGATATTAAGGGGGCACTGTTGGCCTCCATTCCTTTAGCCAGGTTAGGTGCAGCCAGTGAAGTTGCCCATGCCGTTGCGTTTTTGGCTTCGGAAGGTGCGGCCTACATAACGGGGGAAACGCTCCATGTCAATGGTGGCCTATTCATGCCGTAATATTGTGAGTTTTTTGCAATATCAAGTATAATTCCCCCGCCGTCTGGGATTGCCGGACACGGGGATTCCAGTAACTAAATGACAACACAGTGTAAGCGACTGAATATAAAACACAAGCTGTGCTGATTGAGGATATAATTATGAGTAATGTTGAAGAACGAGTTAAAAAAATTGTTGCAGAGCAATTGGGCGTAAAAGAAGATATCGCTAACGATGCTTCCTTCGTTGATGACTTAGGCGCTGATTCTCTGGACACAGTTGAACTCGTTATGGCACTTGAAGAAGAATTTGAATGCGAAATTCCAGACGATGAAGCTGAAAAGATCACAACCGTTCAACAAGCTATTGATTACGTAGTAAAAAACGCTTAAATCGATTTTCAGTGGATGGACGATCATCGTCCGTCCACTCGCTTTACACTCCATTATCCCCACCTTCACCACCACATACGGACTAATAAATTGAGCGGTCGTCGAGTTGTCATAACCGGATTAGGTGCGGTAACGCCTCTTGCCAACACGGTAGCAGAAACTTGGGAGGGCATCATCAATGGCCGCAGCGGTATCAGTGCCATAGATTCCTTCGATATTTCGCCTTTTGCGACCACTTTTGGCGGTGTGATAAGAAACCTGGATATTGCCCAATATATCCCTCTGAAAGATGCCCAACGTATGGATGGCTTTATCCATTATGGCCTTGCCGCAGGCTGCCAAGCTATTGAGGATTCAGGGCTTGAAGTAACGGAAGCGAATGCCGAACGTATTGGGGTCGCCATTGGTGCAGGGATCGGCGGGATTACCGGCATAGAAGAATGTTATGCCGTCTACGATAAAAGCGGGCCACGGCGGATTTCTCCTTTTTTCGTTCCGGGCAATATTATCAACATGATTTCCGGCAACCTTTCGATCAAGTATGGGATGAAAGGCCCTAATTTTGCGATAGTCACTGCCTGCGCCACCGGAACCCACAATATCGGTGATGCCGCCCGATTGATTAAATATGGCGATGCCGACGTGATGGTGGCGGGTGGTGCCGAACGCTGCACCTCTTCACCCACCGCAATGGGCGGATTTATTTCCGCCAAAGCCTTGTCGCGCCGAAATGATGACCCGCAAGCCGCCAGTAGGCCTTGGGACAGGGACAGGGATGGCTTCGTGTTAAGCGACGGCGCAGGAGTCGTGGTGCTTGAGGAGTTGGAGCATGCCAAAGCCCGTGGCGCAAAAATTTATGCCGAACTCGTCGGCTATGGTATGAGCGGCGATGCCTATCATATGACCACGCCTTCACCAGGCGGGGAGGGCGCTGCACGCTGTATGCGAAATGCCTTACGTGATGCGGGATTAAATCCAGAAGCTGTGGATTACATCAACGCGCATGGCACATCGACATCGGCAGGTGATCTCGGCGAGACCCAAGCCATGAAAACTGCGCTAGGTGGCCATGCTTACAAGGTGGCGGTTAGTTCAACCAAATCAATGATCGGTCACATGCTGGGAGCAGCCGGAGGTATCGAGGCGGTGCTGACGGCATTAAGCATCAAAAACCAAATTGCCCCGGCGACCATCAATTTAGAAAACCAGGATCCAGAATGCGACCTGGATTATGTTCCGAATGTAGCCAGGGATATGAAGATTGATGTCGCCATGTCCAATTCCTTTGGTTTTGGCGGGACTAATGGTACTTTGGTGTTTAAACGGTTTGAATAGTTTTTTAAGTCCAGCGCAAGCAGTGTGATCAACCCTGAAAATGATTCTGGTGAATGGGGTAGAGTCTGATTACATTTCGGTTACTGATCGGGGTTTTCAATATGGTGACGGCTTATTTGAAACCATTGAAGTCATAAGAAGCCAGCCCGTATTCCTAGAACAGCATTTACTTCGATTGAATGCTGGGTGCCTAAAGCTAAATATCCCTCCCCCAAATATAAAGCAGCTTACTGACGAAATTAACAGTGTTTGTAAGCATGCAGGGCAAGCCGTCCTCAAGCTAATCATCACGCGCGGCGTAGGGGGGCGGGGTTACCGACAGCCTGAAGCCATCCAGCCAACCCGCGTGATAAGCCTACATCCTTTCCCCGAATATCCCCAACCTTATGCCGAACAAGGCATTAATGCGCGTTTCTGCAACACCCGCTTGGGCTTAAACCCTATGTTGGCAGGTATCAAGCATCTCAATCGCTTGGAGCAGATAATTGCCCGCACCGAATGGGATGACCCTGCGATACAAGAAGGTATAATGCTGGATATCAATAACCATGTGATTGAAGGCACAATGACCAATCTTTTCTATGTAAAAGACAGCATTATATACACTGCGTCGCTCCAATTAGCCGGCGTGGCCGGTATCATGCGCGGCATCATAAAAACGCTGATAACCGAGCATAACCTTACATTAATCGAGCATGGCTATGGTAAAGACGAATTGCTTGCCGCCGATGAAATATTCTTCTGTAACTCTATTATTGGCATCTGGCCAGTCAAGCAAATAGAGACTGTAAGTTTTGCTGTTGGTAATGTCACTCGCCAGCTTCAAACTTGGATTATGCACAGCAAAGAAAAAGGGCTTGTCGATGCGACGTAAAATATTGCAAGGCATTATGGCGGTCTTCTTGGTATTGCTGATCGGATTAGGGATAAGTTGTTACAACGCCTTAACTAAGCCTGTCATTTCGGACAAACTGGTTTTGGAGATAGAAAAAGGTGATTCGCTGGGGAAAATCATTCAGAAACTTCTTGCACAAAATATAACGATTGACCCGTTCTGGTTCAAAGCGATTGCTTTCCAGAAAAGGGTAACCAATAGCCTTAAAGCAGGCGAATACGAATTAACCCCTGGCCTAACGATGCCACAAATATTGACGATTTTTGCCGAAGGCAGGGCTAAAAAATATACCATAACCTTTCCCGAAGGATGGAATTTAAAAGAAATTCTACAAGAACTTTCAAAACATCCAAATGTCAATAAAACCCTTGAAAAAGAAACGGTTGCTGAAATATCATCCCAGCTTGGAACAAGTGAAAAAAATCCAGAAGGCTGGATTTTTCCTGACACCTATTATTTTGAAAAAAATGCCACCGATATTTCGATATTGAAAATGGCGTATGCAAAAATGCAGTCAGTATTAGCGCAGGAATGGCAAGGCAAAGACAACAACCTTCCCTATAAAACACCTTATGAAGCGCTGATCATGGCTTCCATTGTAGAAAAAGAAACTGGCGCAAAAAGTGAGCGTTCAATGATAGCCGGCGTATTTACCAGCAGGCTTGCCAAAGGAATGTTGTTGCAAACTGATCCCACGGTTATTTACGGCATGGGCGACAAGTACAAGGGCAATATCAGGGCGAACGACCTGACCACGAAGACACCGTACAATACCTACGTAATCCAGGGCTTGCCGCCTACACCTATTGCCATGCCTGGGCGCGACGCCATACATGCAGCCTTACATCCCGATAAGGACAACAATCTGTATTTTGTGGCCAAAGGGGACGGCAGCCATCACTTTTCGCCTACCTTGGCTGAACATAACAAGGCTGTCAGCAGCTTTCAGAAACACAGAAGATGATGAATACCAAAGGAAAATTTATCACGCTGGAAGGTGGGGAAGGGGTAGGGAAGACCACCAATGTCCCGTTCATCAAAGAATACCTGCAAAGCAAAAATATTCCTGTCGTCGTTACGCGGGAACCCGGCGGCACTCAACTGGCTGAAAAAATACGGGAGCTGTTGCTGCAAAGTAATGGCGAAGTTGTTACCAGCCATGCCGAAATCCTGCTCATGTTCGCCGCCAGGGCGCAGCACCTTAACCATGTCATAAAACCCGCGTTGGCCCAAAGGCAGTGGGTGCTGTGCGACCGCTTTACCGATGCTACCTATGCTTACCAAGGCGGCGGACGGGGCATGTCCATGGAAGCCATAAGCTGGCTGGAAAATTTTGTCCAGGATGACTTAAGGCCTGATTTAACCCTGTTACTTGACGTGCCAATCGAAACCGGAATGGCCAGGGCAAAAAATAGGGGAGGGGACTTGGATCGGTTTGAGTCAGAACAACTGCATTTTTTCACCCAGGTCAGGCAAGCCTACTTACAGCAAGCGCAGCTCTATCCAGACCGGATAAAAATCATCAAGGCAGATCAACCCTTAGCCGACGTACAGGGAGCAATTGTTGAAAACTTAAAGCTGATACTGCCATGACAGTAAGCAATAGCGTATTGCCGTGGCAGCACAAAAACTGGGATGCACTTTACAGCTACATCAGACAGGGGCGTATCCCCCAAGCTTTGCTCATTACAGGCACGAGTGGGCTGGGCAAGCACGCGCTAGCAAACCGATTTGCCTATTCATTGCTTTGTTCCAAAGCACAGGATGATGGCTTGTGTTGCGGTAGTTGCAATAGCTGCCTGTTAATCAAGGCGGATACGCACCCTGACTTAATACAGGTTAAACCTGATGAAGATAAAAAAACCATATCCATCAACCAAATTCGTCATGTCGTTACGGACTGTTATTTAAAGCCGCAGTTCGACACCCACCGAGTGGTTGTCATAGGCCCGGCTGATATGATGACCATTCAAGCGGCAAACGCATTTTTAAAATGCCTTGAAGAACCTACCGAGCGTACGGTTTTTATCCTGATAACTGACAAGCCGAATAAGCTACCGGCAACCATTATCAGCCGCTGCCAAAAACATGAAGTGACTTTCCCTGAAAAACCAATACTTTACGATTGGCTGAACGAACAGGGCATCAATGATAACCAGGAAACGCTAGTAAATTTACTTAAGTGTTCAATACTAAAAACCCAGCAACTCACCAGTCATGACCTCCTAAAGCAACGCACCGATTGCTTTAATGACTGGCTGGCAATAGCAAGA